>CALBZH010000712.1 GCA_937889795.1 uncultured Syntrophobacteraceae bacterium
CCTGAATAGGGGTAGGGAGCATGGTGGAGGATTTGAACGAAGGTCGATGCTCCCTGAACAGTCATCATATCTTTTCTCGCATCTGAAGGGTCAGCTGGCTCAAACGCGCTGTTCTCCGACCGTTCGGCCGTAGCCGACCTCGGGGAGCCGACTCCACCGCCGGCGAGGGTCAACTGCTGGGCTCCTTGACCTGCCCATCCAGAAGCCAGCGCCAACAGGACCAGCGCTCCCGCGAGGCCGGAGAATTCAAGCCACCCCTGCCGGTTCACGGGACCTGTCCCGGTGATGGAGCCGGCTTTGAAAATCCCAAGAAGCAGGGAGCGGCTACCAGGTAGATCACAGCGCTCAGAAGCAGCACGGAGGACAGACCATAGAGGACCGACACGACTGGCACCAGCACTGAGCCCACGACCGAGAAGGACCCGTTGATCCCCCAGGCCCACACGAAGAAATGCTCCTTGCGAAGGATCGAGAGGGTTGCCATCCCCAGTGCGAAGGGAAAACCGAGAAGGAATGCAAGCGGCGCAAGCAGGGCCAGGCAGATAGTCGCCTTCGCCGCATACGACCAACCCCCGATGGCCATCAGGATGGGGTTGAGCAAAAGAACGTACAGAACCAGGAAGACTGCGACGAGCGAGCACACCGTCACGATGACCCGGCGCGCAAGGGGAAGCCAGCGTCCCGATACGAAGCTCCCAATTCCGGAAAACAGCAGCATGCCCGTCACCAGCACGGCGAAGGACACCGTGCTGTTTCCAAGGCAGAGGATGCACTTGCTGATGAAGGCAATCTCAATCAGAATGTATCCCAATCCCAGGCACAAAAAATAGCCCATCACACAAAGCTTTCCCGGGTCGTGGGAGAATAACGCCCGCCACCCGAAAACCACCGGCAGCACCAGGAGCAGCAAACCGAAAAACAGGGCCAGCAGCAGGGTCGCCCAAAGGAGCAGGTAGCCCCATTCATCCGAAATCGTCTCGAGCTTGTCGAGAAAGCGGGGAATATCCCGAGGCTTTACGAAGCCCGCGAAGTAAGGACGCTCGTTGCTCAGAGATGTCATGTCGAAGACGTAGCGATCCCGGATCGAGCCTGCATCGCCTCGGATCAGGCGATGCGCCACGGCGCGAAAGAGGCTTCCCGCCGACACATCCACATCCGACTCCCCCTCGTCTCCAGGGCCCATGTCGCTTGCCGCGAAATACACCAAGCGGTAGGCCGACAAGATCGACTCGAGATCGTCCCGGTCCTCCCCAGTGCCGGGTGCATAAACGACTTCATAGCTCAACCGCCCGCAGGTCTTCACGAGCGCATCAACCTCCTGCGCCGTGAAGCCCCCTTTCTTGTAGAGGATGGTGAACGTCGAGAGGTATGTTTGCGTCATGAAGAGTGAATCGGCAACGTTTGACGAGCCACCGGACCTGGCCGCGTCGACCACCGTGCTCATGAGCTTCAGTACGGACTTGGGAGGGTCTTCCTTGTTCCAGACGGTCACCGACAGGATACCGTCCCGGCGAAGCGCCCCGATGCTGGCTCGGAACGTTTCCACCGTGTAGCCGTATTGCTCGTGAATGGAAGACCCGGCCGGCATGGAAAGGCCAGTCGAGTCGGCGAGGCTCAGATCGATGATGTCGAAGTGATCCGGGAGCAAAGGAACGACGATCCGCCCTTCCCTTTCTACCAGCTGAACACGCTCATCGGAGAGGATTCGCCCTGTGTAATCCGCAACGAAGGGATCATCCCGAACCGTTTGGACCACCAGCGGATTCCCTTCGGCCACGGTCACGCGCCGCGCCCCAAGCTCCAAGGCCACGTTCGTGGAAATCCCACCGCCAAACTGCATGATGAGCACATCGGGGCTGGTTTTCAGCCCGTACGGAAGCGCCATGGAAAGGTATTTCACGTACTGGGACTCATTGGGCGGAAGGTGACGCATGATCCCGACGGGGCCATCGCCGTCGATGTACATGCCGAGAAAGGCATTTTGAGGCATCTCGTCCATGTACAACGTGGCCGCATCGCTCAACCCCGGCGCGAAGTGAAAATACGAGCTCGAATAAACCTCGAGGTAACCGAACGGACTGGCCTTTTGACTGACGAGACGCACGTCTGGGAACTGACGCGCGTAGCTCACCCCTTTATACGGAGAAACATGAATCTGCTCAAAGTGCGCGGCCCCCGCGAAGGCGATCCCGGCGCACCCAGTCAAGAGGAGAAATGACTTCCGGCCACCACTGGCCCAGAGCCAGAGCACGGCACCCGCAAGCCAAAGCACCAGGGGGATCGCCAGAAGGTTT
>CALBZH010000713.1 GCA_937889795.1 uncultured Syntrophobacteraceae bacterium
GAGCTCCACGGAGGCCCTGTCCTTTGCCGAACCTCCCGAGCGGCTGGGAATCGTGGGGGGAGGATACATCGGGCTCGAATTGGGCTCCGTCTGGAGTCGACTCGGGTCCCAGGTCACAGTGATCGAAATGCTCCCCATGGTGGCATCGACCTTGGATCGCCAAGTCGGAAGAGCCCTGGAGCGCTCGCTTGCTCGACAGGGACTCTCCTTTCGGCTCGGCGCACGGGTTCTGGAGGCGGAAGTCGGCCAAGACGGCGTCTCCGTGGCCTTAGAATCTGGTGGGGAGACGTCGCGGGTGTCGTTCGATCGCCTCATGGTCGCGGTCGGGCGGAGGCCCCTCACCCGAGGGCTCGATCTCGATTCGATCGGAATCCGGGTCGATCCCAAAACGGGCCAGATTCCGGTGGACGAAAAGTACCGAACGAGCGTCCCTTCCATCTGTGCCATCGGGGATTTGATCGCCGGCCCCATGCTGGCCCACAAGGCATCGGCCGAAGGGATCGCGGCGGTCGAGTGCATGGTCGACCTGCAGGGAGAAGTCAATTATGATGCCATTCCGGCCGTTGTCTACACGTCACCCGAGGTCGGAAGCGTCGGGCATACGGAGGAGCGTCTCAAGCAATTGGACGTTCCGTATCGTTCCGGCGTGTACCCGTTTTCTGGAGCGCCCCGTGCGCGCTGCTTGGGAGAAACGGAAGGCTTTGTTAAGATTCTTGCCCATGCCCGGTCAGGACGCATCCTGGGCGTTCATGTCATTGGACCGCGCGCGTCGGAGCTGATTGCCGAAGCGACCGTCGCGGTGGAGATGGGACTGACCGCCGCCAAGCTCGCCCGCATCGTCCACGGCCATCCAACGTTTTCCGAGGCAATGCATGAGGCGGCTTCGACCATTGCCCTGCATGGCTGAGGGTGCGCAACAAGGAGATCGTAATGCCGAAATCACGGCTCCGCGTCATCGTAACCGGGCTGGTTGGACTCTACCCGGTCGGCGGCGTGGCTTGGGACTATCTGCAATACCTCATTGGCTTTGCCCGCCTGGGTCACGACGTCTATTATCACGAAGACACGTGGAGCTGGCCGTACCATCCCATTGAAAGGACCTACACGGCCGACCCGAGCTATTCGGCTGGCTATATCCGAGACTTCATCGAGGCGTACGCCCCGGACTTGAGAGACCGCTGGCATTACCTGCATCTGCATGAGACCAGCTTCGGCATGACTCGGGAAGCCTTCGACTCGGTCGCGAAGAGCGCGGATCTTTTTCTCAACATCAGCGGGGCCTGCATGATCCCGGAGGAGCTGGCGCCCGAGTGTCAGAAGGTCTTTCTCGACACGGATCCCGGATACAACCAGATCATGCTGAGCGAGCGGTTCGAGTGGTCCGAGAACGTTGAGCGTTGGTGCAACAGTGTGGCCGCCCACGACCAGCATTTCACGTATGCAGAGAACATCTACGGCGCGGATTGTCTGGTGCCCCGCCTGGGTTTCAATTGGAAGACCACGCGCATGCCCATTGTCTGTGATCTGTGGGAGGATGCCGGTAGGGCGGCAACGACGGCTGAGGCTGCTTGGACCACCGTCATGACCTGGAATGCCTTCAAGGGCAATCTCCTGTACAATGGGGTTGAGTATTTCAGCAAGGGTGCCGAGTTCGAGCGAATCCTCCATCTTCCACGGCATGTGCCACGGCCGCTCATGGTGGCGGTGGGAGGCGTCAGCGCACCACTGGATCGGCTCGCCGAAGCCGGCTGGCAGGTGGTCGACGGTCCTGAGGCGACCGTGACTCCGTCCCAATACCAGGATTTCATCTTCGAATCGCGAGGTGAAATCTCGACGGCCAAGCACGTTTACGTGGCCATGCGGACGGGCTGGTTCAGCTGCAGGACCGCGTGCTACCTTGCTGCGGCGCGGCCCGTCGTCGTGCAGGACACGGGATTCACCTCCATCGTGCCCTGCGGCGAGGGCGTCATCGCTTTCAACACGGCCGAGGAGGCCATCGAGGGGATCCTTGCTGTCGAGCGGGATTATGAGAAGCACTGCGCGGCTGCCCGGAGCGTCGCCCGAGAGCATTTCGGCGCGGACCGGGTTTTGAGCCAATTCGTCGATGAGGCCTTTTCCAGCAATCGTTGAGCGATCCGGCTCCTTTCATCATGAGAGCGCATCAGTAACCACGTCGATTTCAGACGGTCGATTATCGAGGGAGCTGTCCATGCCGCAGCCTACGTTTCCCCCCCCCAAAGGCAAGGTCATCGTCTTCGGGATTCTGTTCTGGTACCCGCTCGCGGGGGTCACCTACCAGTTTCTCCATTACCTGCACGGTCTTCGGAGTCTTGGCTATGACGTCTACTACATCGAGGATTCGGGACGCTGGATATACAATCCCACCACGTTTGAGTTCTCCCCGGATGCGAGCGGTAACGTGGCGGCGATCGCCCCAATTCTGGATCGCTATGGGTTCGGCGGCAAGTGGGCGTTTCGGGGAAGCTACCCAGGGGGACAGTGCTACGGCATGACGGAGGACCAGATCCTGAGGCTCTACCGTGAAGCCGACGCGTTCCTCAACGTGACGGCTTCCCAGGAGCTGCGGGAGGAGCACATGGTCTGCCCCCGGCGCATTTACGTCGAGTCCGACCCGTTCGCCGTCCAGATCAAGGTCGCCGAAGGGGATCAAGCCACGATCGACGCCCTCGATGCGCACGACATTCATTTCAGCTTCGGGGAAAACCTCGGTCAGCCGGATTGCCAGGTCCCCGTTGAACGATACCGCTGGCTGCCCACCCGGCAGCCCGTGGCGCTCGAGCTCTGGGACAACCCTTTTCCACCGGACCCGATGGCGCCTTACAGCACCATCACCACGTGGCACAACAAGGGGAAAAGCAGATCGGAAGAGCACACGTCTGAACTCCAGTCACGAGTGGATATC
>CALBZH010000714.1 GCA_937889795.1 uncultured Syntrophobacteraceae bacterium
CGCAGCCCACCGGCTGCCCATCGACGCACGTTGGCGTCGGCGGGTTGAACCAGGGCCCGTAGTGCCAGCGGCCGAATCCATTCGTTCCGGTGAGATCCCATGGATTTTGGACTGTCATGTAGACATGAGGATACCAGAGGTCCCCGGTGACTGCCGCGGTGATCTTCCCGTCGGTGCCTCGTGGTCCTGTTCCCCAGTTCCAGGTGGGGTCCTGCGCGAAAATCGTGTCCGCATCCACAAAGGTCTTGTCCTGGATGATCAGGGGAATGCCGATGTCAGGCAGGACCTTCAAATTTCCCGGGTTCACACCAGTGACATTGGTCCCGTTGATCATGTCCTGATCGACGGCGTCCGTGAGCACGTATCCCGCTGCCTCGCCGGCATACACATTAAGACGCGTGATGGCCATGGCATGGTCGTGGTAGAACTGCAGCCTGGCGCTTTGCGCATTGGTATAGAAGAAGGTCATGCACCCGCTGCCCACGGCGTCGCAGGCAACACCGCTGTTGGGGTTCAGAGGATCCACCAACATGTCCGGCACGTTTCGCACGCTGACGCCCTTCGGATAGGAGGTGTCTTCACCGGCGGGCGTAATCCACTGGTGGACATTACCGTCGCTGATCCAGACCGTGCTGTTGCCGTGGAGGTGGACGGTGGCCCGGTTCTCGGTGAATTTTTCACCCGCCGAGCCCGGCAGAGCCGGCCCATAGCCGGCGCCTGGAACGGTTTCGTCCACCGGAATGAACAGGTCACCCGGTCGGCGACCGGTGGGATCCGCCGGTCCCGTCGGCAGGAGGTTGTAAAACTTGATGCGAACCGGCCTCGGATAGCCCGGATCGGCCGGCAGGGTGTTCGGTACGCCGTGGACTCTTCCCTTGGCAACGATGACCGGGCCCAAGGAATGAGGCTTGTCGTACCCATAGACTTGTTGACCGTTGTAGGTAACGCCCGGCAACAGCACATGTAAGCTTCCCTGAGGGGTTATCGTGGAGCCGGGTGGCTCGATTTGCACGTAGCCCCTCATTTTCGTGCCGGGAGCACCGGGAGTGTTGGTGTTGAAAGGCCCCGGAAGATCCGAGTGCAGCTGTTCATTGTATTCCACCAGGGCGATTTCGTAATAGTCCGCTTCCTGACCGCTGAACGTGACGGCTTGGGGAGCCCCGACCGGTATGTATTGACCCAGATTGTTCGCTCCGGTGGGTCCCAGAAGCGGTAAGCCGTCGACGAATTTGCGCATGCCACCGGTGAGACCGCTGAGCACCGCCGTGGCTACGGCGTCCGTGCCGTTGGCATCGGTGATCTCGACGATCGGAGCGCTGTAATCCGCACCCGCGTTCGTCACGGTGATCGCGGTGATGGCACCGCTCACGTCAATCGAGGCTGTGGCTGTGGCTCCGGAGCCCGTGCCGTAGGCATCCAGGATGTTGACGGTGGGAGCCGTGTAGCCTGTTCCGCCGACATCAACCGTGATGCTTCCGATGGATCCCTTCGGCAGCGGGCTGAAAGCCCAGTTGCCGTAAGGGCCAAAGTAATGCGGCACCCCGCCGGGTCCTTCAATGCCCGGGAGGGGCGCAGCCGCGCCGAGCGCGGCGGCACCTGGTGCGGCACCAGGTGCGACCGCCCGGAGTGCGGGAGTACGGAGTGACGGGGCGGTCTTCAACCCGGCTTTCCCAGGCAGAAGGCCGAGGTCCTTGGCCCGTTTTGCGGCGGCCTCTTGCTCGGAGGGTGGGACTTTGCTGAACTTCTTGGCAACGTCGTCCCTTGTGACCGGCTTTGTGGCGAGTGTGTCGCGGGATGACCAGGCAATCACGGCCACCACCAAGGCGAGACTCATGAACCAAAGAAATCTTCGAGTATTCATGCTCTTTTCTCCGTATTGAGAATTTCCCAAACCAGTACGAGCACCATTACAGACTTCCGGAATTCACCGATATCCGTCCCCATGAGCCTCCTTCTTTCCGCGCTCCAGCGGCCTGCAGGCTTCTTTGGCTTCACTTCGCCCTTTCTGCCTCAGGGCCTGGTTGACGGATTCCATCACCGTCCGCTGTCGGACCGGCTTTGCGATGTAGTCGAACGCTCCCATCCGGAGCGTGTCCCGCGCCGTCTCGACGCTGGGATAGGCTGTGATGACGATCACCGGGCAATCGGGACACCCGCGCCTGATCTCCTCGAGCAGATCAAGCCCGGACCCATCCGGCAGGCTGACGTCCATGAGGATCAGGTCGAACTCCCCCCGACCGATTCTCTCTCGAGCTTCTTCGCAACTCCCGGCCGTCACCACACGATGGCCCGCGAACGCGAGAAACCTCCCGAACGTAAACCTCAGGCTCTCCTCGTCGTCGATCACAAGAATACTCGCCTTCACCGCTGCTCCATTCGTTCACCCGTTTAGGGAAATCCATCGGGCTGATGGTAAGTCAAAATACGTGCCGAATAAGTATAGGGGATGGTTTCATTTCGTGTTTTCCTTAGTGGTGTGATACCGGCAAGTTACAGCCGTGAAAGCGGGCGAAGCGCAGGGGAGGGTGATCGAGGAGGTGTTGCATGCGACAGAAGTGTTGCATGACAGAAGTGTTGCGTGCGACACTTCAGGGGGCGACCGGCTCATCCGAAAGATGATGCTTCCGCATTTTGCGGTAGAGGGTGGCGCGGTTGATGCCAAGTGACCGGGCAGCCTTGGCCTTGTTCCACCCGGCCTTCTCCAGAGCTTGCACGATTGCCTGGGGATCATCGACTCTCGCGGCTTCTGGCGCCATGCCCGAAG
>CALBZH010000715.1 GCA_937889795.1 uncultured Syntrophobacteraceae bacterium
TCGAACAGCGCCTTGCATTCCTTCGAGCAGAAATAATAGGTCTTGCCGTCAAGACGACTCATCAACCCTTCTTTCCTGGCTTTGTCGGCATACACCTCCATTCCGCAGGAGGGATCCTTCAGCAGCGCACCACGCAGTCCGGCGGCCGCCAGCTTCATGCGGCTCTCCGAGTCCACCAGGAAGTTGCCGGAAACCACGACGCTCTCCCCGGGCATGATCCCCTGAACAATCTCGATCCGGCCTCCATGCCGCCACCCTGTCGTCACGCTCCTCGCCTCGAAGTACCCGTTGCCCGCATCCACGAAGACCGTCTTTCTCAGCCCCGAGTCGATCACGGCATCCACGGGAAGGGTTATGGCTCGGGGAAGAGAGACAAGGAGCTCGACGTCCACGAACATGTCCGGGATGAGCGCGAAATCGGGATTATCCAGCTCGATGCGGACTTTCAGCGTGCGTGTCGCCGTGTCGAACTGCGGGAGCACATCGGTCACCGTGGCTTCAAAGGACCTTCCCTGATGCGGAATCGTGACGCGCGCGGTCGTTCCGGGTCGAACGAAGGGCGCTTCGCGCTCGAAGACGTCCGCCAGGATCCAGGCGCGGGTCAGGTCCGCGACCCGGAACAGCTCGGCACCCTTTTCAGCCTTCTGCCGGGGGGATACCGTGCGCGAGAGGACAAAGCCCGTGACCGGGGACCGGAGCTCGATTTCAGACTGGTAACGCCCCGTTCGGGCCAGCTCATCCAGCTTCTCTTCCGTCAGTCCGGCGTTCAGCAGCTCCAGCTTGGACCGGTATGCCTGGTTTTCCACAAAATAGTTCCGCGATACGGGCTGCTTGGCGAAGGGCTCGTGACCTTCGGTCTGGGGTGAAGGTTCCTGCCGCGCCTCGCCCGGCATCCCTTCGGCTTGCTGCGCTCGAAGAGCACGTGCTCGCAGGGATTGGGTTGTAGGCTGCGGAGCCTGGGGCGGCATGGCTTCTGCCGGCAATCCTTCCGGTTGCCGCGCTTCGGCGGGCTGCGAACCGTTTGGGTGGGCTTCGTGCTGGTGCGTCTCGGGCTTCATGACTTCCGCCTGTTGAGGCTGGGGCATTCGAGCCCTTGGAAGCTGAGTGCTGGCCGGGCGCTGGTGGGACGTGTAGGTGATGTATTGCTGCTGCCAGGTATAAAAATCGCTGCTGTAGGTGGTGATCACGGCCATCACCTGGTCCTTGTGCACCAGGCTTCCGGTTGTGCAGCCCGGTACATCCTGCACCCAGCCCTCGGTATTTGCGATCACCCGGTAGGTGAGGTTCTCGTCGGCGGCGACCCTGCCAAGCGTCCGCAGCCCATGCTCCAAGGACGTCATCTCCGCCTTCTCCACCCGCACACCGATCATCTGTTGTCGCTCGGGGGATATCCTCACCGTTCCAGGAGGCATGTAACGAGCAATTGCATCGCTCCCGGAGGTGTCAGTGTCGGCATAGACAGGCTCCATCGGCATGCCGCAGGGAGCGAGTCCGGACGTGTCCGACGTGTGTGCGGGATTCATCGGATCCACGTAGTAAAGGACCTTGCGTCCTCCCTGCCGATCTCCTGTTGTACCGGATCCGGCGTGCTGGTACCAGACCCACCCGAGAAACAATCCAATAAGGACCCCGATGAAGCACATGGCAAACAAGGATTTCTTCATGACGGCTCGTGTCCTCCCCGCAGCACGATCACTCCGTGCTCAGCCAGGAATTGAGAAAGGCGGATGATTCCAACCCGACTCCCGAGCGTGACCACGCTCGGTCCGGGCTGAAAACGAATCCATTGACGACCAATTTTGTCCCAAGGTACCTAGAAAGGAAAGTGTTTATTGATTATGTTATGTGCCCTATACGGACATGGTAGTATCGTATTTCAGCAGAGAGGAGGATCACCGTGCGCTGGGTCAGCCAACGAAAACAATCCCCTTTGAATCATCGGGATCTCCGGGAGAGCAGATCCGCATGAGCAACGACCGGAAGAACGCACTGCACGAGCTTGGGACCAGCGAGGCCGCGCTCAAGATCCAGAACGAGGCGCTGCGCAAGGAGCTCGAACAAATTCGGGAATCCTTGAGGACGTATTCGTACTTTTACGAATCCAGTCCCTTTGGATGCCTCACTCTCGATGAGCGCGGAACCCTGCTGGAAGCGAACGCGACCCTGGCCCGGATGCTGGGAGCCGAGAAGGCCCATATCCTTGGCCACGCGTTGACGGACTACATTGCGGAGGCGGACCAGGAAGCGTTCCGCCGTCATTTGCGAGAGCTTTTCAGGACTGGAGAGCGTCAAACCTGCGACGTGAGACTCCAGGGGGAACCGGAAGAGCCGATCTGGATCCAGTTGGAGAGCCTGCCCATTGAGAATGGGGCCGACCGAAAGCTCTGCAAAACCGCCGCGGTCGATATTTCCGCTCATAAGCGGGTGGAAGAGGCCTTGCTGAAGAGCGAGGTTCAATACAGGAAGCTCTCCCAGGAATTCGACGCCCTGCTAAATGCAATCAGCGACACATTGGTCCTGCTCTCTCCGCGGTTGAAGGTGCTGTGGGCGAACCGGGGCACGGCCTACCGAGTGGTCGGTGAGCCCGGCGAACTGATGGGGCGGCACTGTCACGAATACTTCTTTGGCCGTCCCGAACCGTGCGAGGACTGCCCGGTAGCGCGATCGTTCGCTTCGGGCAAGGAGGAGACCCAGGTCTCGATGGGCGGGGGGAAGTTTCTTGACAAGAGAGCCTTTCCCATCATGGATGGAAGCGTGGTCAACAGCGTCATTCTCGTCATCAGCGACATCACCGACAAAATGACGATGCAGGCTGAGGCCATGCAGGCAGCTCATCTGGCCTCGGTGGGGGAGCTGGCTGCAGGCGTCGCCCACGAGATCAATAACCCCATCAATGGCATCATCAACTATGCTCAGGTGCTCCTCAACGAGTGCAGCCCGGGGAGCCTTGAGACGGATATCGGGGGCCGCATTGTCAAGGAGGGGGAGCGCATCGCCGACATCGTGAAGAGCCTGCTTTCGTTCACTCGTGAAGGAAGAGACGACAAATGGCCGACGCGCATCGATGAGGTCCTCAAGGAGTCACTTCTCCTGACGCAGGCCCAGATCCGCAAGGAAAGCATTCGACTCAGCATTGATCTCCCGGATGATCTTCCGGAGGTGAATGCCAACTTCCAGCAGATCCAGCAGGTCATCCTGAACATTATCAGCAACGCCCGGTATGCGCTGAATGAGAAATACCCGGCAAGGCACGAGAACAAAGCGATTGAAATCGTGGGAGAAAAGGTTTTGGTGGATTGCCGTGAGCATGTCTGCATCACGTTTGTCGATCATGGAGTCGGCATCCCCGCCGAGAGACTGGCCATGCTGACGAAGCCGTTTTTTACCACGAAGCCGCTCGGCAGAGGGACCGGCCTGGGGCTTTCGATCAGCCAGCGGATCCTTCAAGATCACGATGGCCGGCTCACTTTCGACAGCGTGGAGGGGGAGTATACCAGGGTAACGGTCGAACTGCCTGTGAGGAGGCACGGGAATGGCCACCATTCTTGTCATCGATGACGAGGAAAGCATCCGGTTCACCTTCGAACGGTTCCTCCGGGCCAAGGGGCACGCGGTCCTCACCGCGCGGGACCGCGACGAGGCTTTGACTCAGATTGTCGAAGCGAACCCTGACCTGATCGTTGCGGACATCATCCTCGAGGACGGCACCGGAATCGACATTCTCAGG
>CALBZH010000716.1 GCA_937889795.1 uncultured Syntrophobacteraceae bacterium
CCGTGCAGATGATTGTGGCTCGAAAGCTTTGCAGGAACAGGTAAACGATCAACACCACCAGAATGACCGCTTCGATCAGGGTATAGATGATCTCCTCGATCGAAAGGCGCACGAAGTCGGTGGTGTCGAGAACGATTTGGTATTCGATGCCGTCAGGCATCGTTCGTTTCAGCCTCTCCAGGGTCTGGCGGACAGCCTTGGAAACGTCGAGGCCGTTGGCGCCCGGTTGCTGGTAGACCGCGACAAGGGCTGACGGCGCTCCATTCAATCGGTTGTTGTCGATGTAGGCTCTGCGCCCGACCTCGGCTCGGGCGACATCCTTCACCCGGACGATGGCACTGCCGTCCTGACTGGCGCGCAGAATGATGTTCTCGTACTGCGACGGCTGAACAAAGGGGGGCTGGGTCACGACCGGGAAGGTGAGCTGAACGGAGCTGTCGTTTGGCTGCTGGCCGATCTGACCGGCCCCGAACAGGGCATTCTGGCGCGAGACCGCATTTTGAATGTCCGTGGTCGTGATGCCGAGAGAGGCCATCCGCTCGGGGTTCATCCAGACGCGCATGGCCTGGTCCGGCTGGCCGAAAATCTGCGCCTGGCCGGCCCCGTTCACGCGCTTGACCGCATCCAGCACGTACACATTGGCGTAGTTGGTCACGTACTCCGCGCTGTAGCGGCCATCCTTGTTGGTCACCGCAACGATCATCAACATGCTCGACGACTTCTTCTGCACCGAAACGCCGTACTGCACGACCGCGGCGGGGAGCTGCGGCGCGGCCAGGTTCACCCGGTTTTGCACCTGCACCTGGGCGATATCGGGGTCGGTGTCGAGCGTGAAGTAGACCGTGATGGTCAACTGGCCGGTGTTGGAGCTGGTCGATGTCATGTAGAGCATGTTGTCGACGCCGTTGATCTGCTCCTCGATGGGGGCGGCTACGGAGTCTCCAACGGTTTTCGAGTCCGCGCCCGGGTAGGTCGTGGTCACCTGGATCTGCACCGGCGTGATCGTCGGATACTGGGAGACGGGCAGGGCCTTCATCGACACCAAACCGGCGATCACGAGGAGGAGCGAAACGACCGTGGCAAAAATGGGCCGCTCGATGAAGAACTTGGCGAACATGCTGTGGGGCCTCCTATTCCTTTGCCTCGGAGCGCTCGGCAAGCCGGTCGAAGAGATAGAAAAAGAGCGGTACATAAAGCATGGCCAGGGTGGTTTCGCCGATCATGCCGCCCATGATGCCGGTCCCGATCGAGTGGCGCGCGTTGGCGCCGGCTCCGGTGGCGATTGCCAGCGGGAGCACGCCCAGAACAAATGCAAGGGAGGTCATGATGATGGGGCGAAGGCGCTCCTCGCCTGCCTTGATGGTCGCATCCATGATGGAGAGCCCCTCCCGGCGCAGCTCGACGGCGAAGGTGACGCGAAGGACCGCGTTCTTGGCCCCGAGCCCGATCAGCACCAGAAGACCGATCTGGAAGTAGACGTCGTTTTCGAGGCCGCGCAGCCAGTTGAATGTGAGCGCTCCGAGAATTCCAAAGGGCACGGCCGTCATGACCGACCCCGGCAGCGTCCAGGATTCGAACTGGGCGGCCAGGACGAGAAACACGATGATGAGACTGAAAATGAAGGCTGCCGTCGAGGTCGCTCCTGCTTTCTTTTCCTCGAATGCCAGCCCGGACCAGGCAAAGTCATAGTCGGCGGGGAGGAGCTCCCGAGCGGTCTCCTCCATCGCCCTGATTGCATCGCCCGAGCTGTAGCCCGAAGCAGGAGCGCCGGTGACCTGAGCGGCCGGGAACCCGTTGAAGTGCTGCACGAGGTCGGGGCCGGTCACGTAATCGGTGTTGACCAGAGCCGAAAGCGGAACCATCTGATTGTCCTGGGATCGCGTGTACAGTCGGGCGATGTCCGACGGCTGGCTTCGGTAGGGGGCATCGGACTGGAGGATGACGTTCCACACGCGGCTGAACTGGTTGAACTGACTGACCGTAATCGAGCCGAACTGAGCCTGCAGGGCGCTGTACACATCTTCGATCGGGACCTGGAGAAGCACCGTCTTCGACCGGTCGACTTCGACGCGGAGCTGCTGCGAGGCGGCGCGGAAAGTCGAGCTCAGGCCGCTCAGCTCGGGCCGCTTCTGGGCCCTGGCGAGAAGCTGCTGGGTCACTTCGTTGAGCCGCTCCGGATCTCCGGCTCCTCTGTCCTGGATCCAGAATTCGAAGCCGTCCGAAGTCCCGATGCCGGGAATCGCGGCCGGGAAGAGTGGAATCAACCGCCCCGTATTGATGTCGCGGGCTTTGGCCGCTACGTCCTCGAAAACCGTCCTTGCATTCTCCTTGCGGGCGCGCTCTTTGGTGGAATACCGCTCTTTAAAATCCTTGAGCATGATGAACAGGGTCGCCGCGTTGTTTTTGGTCTGGAGGTCAAGCACGCTGAACCCGTTCAGAATCACCCGGTGATCCACGGCGGGGTTCTGAGCGAAGAGCTTGTCGACCAGTTCGGTGGTTTGGGACGTGCGATTGATGCTCGAAGCATCGGGCAAAGCCATGACGGGAAACAAGTAGCCTTGATCCTCGTTGGGCACAAAGCTGGTCGGGATGGTCCGGAAAAGCTGCACAAGCCCCCCAATCAGGACGGCCAGCAGGACGAACGCCACACTCATCCGTTTGATCATGAAAACTACCGCATCGCCGAATGCCAGGGTGAAGCGGTCGAATTGTCGATTGAACCACGCAAAAGGGCCGCGCTGTGGAGGAGACCTGTGCTTGAGCATGAGCCCACACATGGCAGGCGTTAAGGTGAGCGCCACGAACCCGGAAAGCGCTACCGAGATGACGATCGTGATGGCGAACTGCTTGTAGAGCTGTCCCGTTGTGCCGGGCAGAAACGCCGCCGGAATGAAAACGGATGCCATCACCAGCACGACCGCAATGAGCGAGGTCCCGATTTGCTCCATGGCCCGGATCGTGGCCTCTCGCGGTGTCAGGTGAGACTGCGCCATATTGCGCTCGACGTTCTCGACCACGACGATGGCGTCGTCGACCACCATGCCGATGGCCAGGATCAGGCCAAACAGGGTCAGGAGGTTGATGGAAAACCCCATGGCGAGCATGCCAGGAAAGGTTCCGATCAGCGCCACAAAGATCGCGACCGTGCAGATGATCGTCGCCCGAAAGCTCTGCAGGAAGAGGTAGACGACCAGCACCACCAGGAGGATGGCTTCAATCAGGGTGTGAATGATCTCTTCGATGGAGAGCCGCACGAAATCGGAAGTATCGAGCGCGATCGTGCACTCGATTCCGTTGGGCATCGTTCGCTTGAGGTCATCCAGGGTTTCGCGGACGGCCTTGCACACGGCGAGGGCGTTCGCCCCCGGCTGCTGGTAGACGGCGATGATGGTTGCCGGGATTCCGTCCAGCCGTGTGTCCTGGATATACTGCTTGCGTCCGACCCCAACGCGGGCGACGTCCTTGAGCCGCACAATGGCGCTGCCGTCTTCGCTGGCGCGCAAGATGATGTCCTCGTACTGCGATGGCTGCATGAACGGGGGCTGGGTTACCACGGGGAACGTGAGCTGCACCGTCTCGTCACCAGGCTCCTGCCCGACCTGGCCGGCGCCGTACAGGGCGTTCTGTTGGGCGACCGCATTTTGAACGTCGGTCGTGGTGATTCCGAGGGACGCCATCCGGTCAGGATTCATCCAGATGCGCATGGCCTGGTCGGGCAGGTCGTAATAGACCTGACTCTGGCCGGCCCCGTTCACCCGCTTGATGGCGTCAAGCACGTAAACGTTGGCGTAATTGGCAACGTAGTCCGGGCTGTAGCGGCCGTCTTTGTTGCTCACTCCGATGAGCATCAGCCAGGTGGACGAGGTTTTTTGCACCGAAACGCCGTACTGGACCACGGCATCGGGGAGCTGCGGCGTGGCGAGGTTCACCCGGTTCTGGACCTGCACCTGAGCAATGTCGGGATCGGTGTCGAGCGTAAAATAGACCGTGATGGTCATCTGGCCGGTGTTGGAGCTGGTCGACGTCATGTAGAGCATGTTGTCGACGCCGTTGATCTGGGCTTCGATGGGTGCGGCAACCGAATCGCCCACGGTCTTGGAGTCGGCGCCGGGGTAGGTGGTCGTGACCTGGATCTGGACGGGCGTGATGGTCGGGTACTGGGCAACGGGCAGAGCGCTCATCGCCACGAGGCCGGCAATCACGATGATGAGCGAGACGACCGTGGCGAAAATCGGTCGTTCTATGAAGAACTTGGAGAACATGGCCTGATGTCTCCCGAGTCTATTTTGTTTCGCTCTTTCCCGGTTCTGTTTTCGCGGTGGCGGCTCCTGCTCTTTCGGTCTTTTCGCCTGCGGGAACAGCCGTTAATGGGGCTCCGGGCCGAAGCGCGAGACCTCCATCCACCACCACCTGGTCGCCGCCGTGTAAGCCCTCGTCGATGAACCACTCATTGCCATGCCAGCTGCCGACAACGACCGGTCGGAGCTCGGCCTTGCTCTCCTTGCTCACCACCCAGATGAAGTGCCCTTTGGCGCCCTGTTGGACCGCCCGCTGCGGGACGAGGATGGCGCTGGGCCGAGTTATCCCTTTGATGCGGACGCGAACGTATTGGTTTGGGCGAAGCAGCCCGTCGGGATTGTCCACGGTTACCCGAATGAGGAACGTTCCCGTCTGAGCGTTGAAAGACGGGTCGGCGAACGTGAGCGTGCCCGTGTGCGGGTAGGTCGACCCATCAGCCAGGATGACCTCGACGACGTAACTCTTGTCTTTGGGCTCCACCAGGAGTCCTTTCGCAATCTGGTCACGGTAGCCGAGTCGTTCATTCTCGGAGATGCTGAAGTTGACGTAAGTGGGCGACAGCACGGCCACGGTGGTAAGCAGGTTGTTGGTCGGGCTGAGGTACGTCCCGTCGGCTTGCTGGGCGGAACCGGTAATGCCTGTCACGGGAGAGGTGATCACCGTGTAGGAGAGATTGAGCTTGGCCTCCTCAACGGAGGCTTTGGCTTGCTCGACCGCGGCGGAGGCCGATTCGAACTGTCCCCTGGCATCGTCCAGGTCTTTCTGTGAAAGCGCGTTCGCCTCAGTGAGGGGCTTCACCCGGGTGAGGTTCTGACGCGCCACCTGGAGCGCTGCTTCCTGCCTGGCGAGCGCGGCCTTGGCCTGGTCGAGCTGCACGATGAAAGGCTTCTGATCCATCAGGAAAAGCGTGTCGCCCTCCTTCACGACGGAGCCCTCCGTGTAAACCCGCTTGTCCAGAAACCCGTTCACACGCGCCTGGATGTTCACCTGGCGAGAGCTCTGCACTTGAGCGACATACTCGAATGTCACCGGCACATCCCGGGGTGTGATGGGGATCACGCTGACTTCCGCTGGTTTTTGCTCCCGCTGCGCCTGGCCAGCGTCGTGTTTTTCGCATCCGAGGGCGACAACCATCAGGACAAGGATGATCGAGATGAATGGAAACCGGCGCCAAGAGCGACTTCGGGATTGTGACAACGCGTAGACCGAAAGGACTTCGTGCCGCACTATCATTCCCCCTTGTGATGGGCAGCGAACCGATGACTCATTGTCACGATGGATCTGTGTCGTGCGTGGCGGGTAGCAAAGGAAATGCACGACGTGAATATGGTATTGGCGTGTAATGAATACATTCAAAGTTGTTTGATAACAATAGAATTTTCAAAACCAAGGGCATCCGATTGCTTGTCAGATCCCTTTGTTCGGGGGCACGAATGCGGGAGGACGCAATTCCTTGCCGCTTGAGCCAGAGCCCCCTTGCTTCAGGATATCATGCGTTTCGGTTCCTATTGGACCAAAGTCCAACTTGCGCTTGTGACCGGATTCTGCTTAATGTTGGTTGTGCAGAGGAGGGGCGCATTCCATGCAATCCTTTGAATTGCACATCTGGCTTTAAGATCCTCACACCTCTGACTTCCACAGCTATTTCTCTGTAACAAGTCGAATCGTGACAGACGTTCGATCCCAATGGCCATTTAGAGAGGGGGAATGACGTGAAGGCAAAATGGGTTTTAGTCCTCGTGTTGGCTGTCCTTTCAGGCGTCCAGGCTGGATGGGCGCAGGACAAATCGACGGTGCCGGCTCCACCCGAAGTCGAGGTGATGACCGTCGTTCAGAAAGACGTGCCTGTCTATGGAGAATGGGTCGCGAGTCT
>CALBZH010000717.1 GCA_937889795.1 uncultured Syntrophobacteraceae bacterium
ATCGCACAACAAGGGCAAGGCGTCACTCGCCGTGCCGGAACAAGCTGGAATCACTAAATGAAAGGCCGGAATCGGGTAGCATGCCAACAAAGAATCGCGGTTTGAGCATGATGCTCAGTAGACGATAACTCAAGGAGGAATCATCATGGCATTAAGGGTCAACACAAACATCGAGGCCATCAACGTCCACAACAACCTTCTCACATCAAGCAACAAGGTTGCGGAATCCCTCAAGAGGCTCTCATCAGGAAAACGGATCAATGCGGCGAAAGACGATGCTTCCGGTTTGGCCGTTGCCAACAACTTCAGGGCAAAGATTTCGTCCATGCGCGTGGCAAGCCAGAACGCCACCGAAGCCATCTCGATGCTCCAAGTCGCGGACGGCGCCTACTCCAAGATCACCGACATTTTGATCCGCATGCGGGACCTGGCAACCCAGGCAGCGTCCGGCCAGACCGAGCAACGAGACAAGCTCCAGAAGGAATTTGAAGCACTGCAGGGTGAAATCAATCGTATTGCAGGGTCCACGAAATATGGCGACATGACTCTCACAGGGGGCGATCCCACGGGCACCACTTACACCTTCCAGGTCGGATCCGGCGTCAGCCCGGAGTACGATGCTCTGAGCATCAGTTTCGGCTCCGTTTGTACTGGAGCCCTCAAAGTCGCCGCGACCGGACCCGAAAGCATTTCAATTGGCCTGCCCGAATCGGCGACAAGCGCAATGGCAGCAATCGACAAGGCCTTGTCAAGCATGAACGTGTACATGGCCAACATCGGCGCTTACCAGAATCGACTGCAGTACACGATCGAGAATCTCGCGGTCAGCATCGAGAACTTCGCCGCTTCGGAATCTGCCATTCGGGACGCCGACATGGCCTACGAGATGACCCAATTCACCAGGAATCAGATTCTCCAGCAGACCGGCATCGCCATGCTGTCCCAAGCCAATCAGGCTCCACAGCAACTGATGCAGTTGATCAACCAGTAGGCCATCCCGGGTTCCCCCAAGTCCACCCCCCTGATACGACCCAATAGCGGGCAGCTGCTTCGGCTGCCCGCGCTCTTTCCTTCCCCGACGAATAAGCGACACCCCCCTCGGCGACAAAGAAACTCCTTCAGATGATCGCAGGGAAACCCGATATAGCTCTCAGAGTGCAACACCAACTGTAGGCATGGCCGAGCAATGAACAAAGATGTGTGACATGGAAGTCGCACAGAACAACTTCATGGAGGAATTACCATGGCTCTTAGAGTCAATACCAATGTCGAAGCCCTTAACGTTCACAATACCCTGGTGACGACGAACAACCGAGTCGCCGAGTCGCTGAAGCGACTGTCGTCCGGCAAGAGAATCAACTCCGCCAAAGACGATGCTTCCGGTCTCGCTGTCGCCAACAACTTCCGTGCTAAGATCTCATCCATGAGAGTGGCGAGCCAGAACGCTGCCGAGGCGAACTCCATGCTTCAGGTCGCGGACGGCGCCTACTCCAAGATCACGGACATTCTGGTCCGGATGCGAGACCTGGCAACACAGGCAGCATCGGGTCAAACCGAGCAGCGCGACAAGCTGCAGAAGGAATTCGAAGCGCTGCAGGGCGAAATCAATCGCATCGCAGGATCCACGAAGTACGGCGACATGACCCTGACCAACAGCGACAGCTCTACGGGCACTACCTACACGTTCCAGGTAGGGTCCGGCATTAGCACGGAATACGATGTACTCACAATGAATTTCAGTTCGGTCTCAACTGGAGCTCTTGGTGTAGGAGCAACCGGAGCCAGCGCCATCTCGATTGGCTTGCCCGGCTCAGCAACGAGTGCGATGGATGCGATCGACAAGGCCTTGTCGAAGATGAACTCGTACATGGCCAATGTGGGTGCCTACCAGAATCGGTTGCAGTACACCATCGAGAACCTTGCGGTCAGCATCGAGAACTTCTCTGCGTCGGAATCTGCAATTCGTGATGCGGACATGGCTTACGAGATGACCCAGTTCACGAAAAACCAGATCCTCCAGCAGACCGGTATCGCCATGCTGTCCCAGGCCAACCAGGCCCCGCAGCAGATCATGCAGCTCATCGGCGGTTAACAGTCGCATTAGCCCTACAGTTGGAAGGCGGCCCTCGGGCCGCCTTTTTTCGTTTGGCACACGCTAGATGGATCGGATTTTGCTAACTAGGCAGATGCACTCCCTGTTTCGGCTTGCACTGTAACCAGGCTCCGGTGCTTTGAGCTCAAGAGAGCCATCTCCCCGGCCGATTGAACAATTGAGGACTAAACCGATAACTGGGAGCAGGAGACAACCATGGGCATATCACTGAGTGGAATAGGAAGCGGATTTGACTGGCAGAGCGTCATTGATCAGCTCCGCCAGGTGGAGAACAACCGTGTCACCACGCTCAATACCCAGAAGGAAAAGTACAATAGCAAGCTGACGGCGTGGCAGACGCTTTCCTCGAAACTGTCCGCCTTTCAGACAGCTGTCCAAGCGCTCAAAGATGCCGAGGATTTCGATGTCTTCAAAACGGAGCTCACCTCGTCCTCATCCGTTTCCGCGGACTCACTGCTTTCGGTGACCACGAACAGTGACGCAGCCAAAGGTCGTTTTGACATCGTGGTGAGCAAGATGGCAAAGGCCGAGAAGCTGCAATCGGCCACCACCTACGCCGACACATCAACAGCCCTGAATAAGCCCGGAACACTCACGATCAACTCGAAAGAGCTCGTCCTGGACGGCACTGAATCGCTCTCGACTCTGCGCACCAAGATCAACGCCTTGGACGCCGGAGTCGTCGCTAGCATTCTGCGCGACGCGGATGGCCTGTATCATCTCACCTTGACTAGCGAAACGGAAGGGGCAGCCGGCATTGCCCTGACGGACCTTGCGGGGGCAGATGCCCTGTTTTCTACGACACCGCTTCAGGACGGCGTTGACGCGGAGTTCACCGTTGACGGCCTTCCCATGAGGAGCTCCAGCAACAAGGTAACCGATGCCATCCCCGGCCTCACCCTGACCATCAAAGGCGAGAGCCCTTCCAGTACGTTGTCGTTGCAGGTGGAGCACGACCTCGACTCAGTCCAGAAAAAGATCCAAGCATTTGTCGATTCCTACAACGATCTGGCCAGCTACATTGGACAACAGATGTCCTATGACGCGACGGCGAAAAAAACGGGAGGAGTGCTGTTCGGGGACACAACAGTAAAGAGCGTCAAGAGCTCCCTGCAGAGCATATTGTCAGAATCTGGGTTGGGCAACCTCGGCGTGTCCATTACCAAAGACAACAAGCTCACCATTGACTCCACGAAATTAAACAATGCTCTGGATAGTGATTTCAACAACACCGTTTCTGCCTTCAACAGCATAAGCACAGATCTCGACACCGCTGTCAACCGCTTCACAGATTACGTCAATGGTGGTGTAACCATACAACAGAACTCGATTCAGTCCGCCATAAGAACACTCGACAAGCGTATAACTTCAACTCAGGAGGCCATCGATCGGAAAATGGAGCTATTGACGAATCAATATATTGCGCTTGATTCCGCTATGCTTGAAATGCAGAATATGTCTTCATACATTTCTTCGCAACTCTCTTCCTTATCGAATAACTAAGAACAACAAAGGAGGACAAATGACATGATGAACCAAGCGGTTGCTTACGACATGCATGATCGATCAGAAAACGTGGATCCTGTTCGACTGACAATCATGGCTTACGATGGGGTTATCAACGATCTGAGACAGGCCAAAAAACATTGGCTTGACCAAGCGGAGGATAACGTAATCCAAAAGAACCAACATGCTCAGGATATCATTACAGAGCTTCTCCTGGGCCTCGATTATGAGCAAGGAGGTGAAATAGCCCGAAATCTAAGTAAATTATATGACTTCGCACTGCGTCAGCTAGTGAGTATAGGGAGAGAGTCCGACGTCTTAATGTACGACCATCTTATCAATATCTTTAATGATTTAAGAGGGGCTTGGGCTCAGATCAGTATGCAGAAATATTGAGGGAGGCTTTGTAATGTCCTACGCCAGTGCGGCCAAATCTTATCAGAAGACAAACATCGAGACCGCTGACATCTTGAAGCTGGTTATTCTCTGCTACGAAAGAGCCATCAAGGATCTGGAAAGCGCGCGCACCTTTCATGAGAACAATAGCTTGGAAAAAGGCTACGACAAGATTCACCATGCACAGGATATCATTACTGAGCTTCTGCTTGGGCTTGATTATGAGAGAGGAGGAGAGATTTCCATCAACTTGAGCAAGCTCTACAATTTCATGCTGCGAGAATTGATGGGCATCAACAGCTCCAGAGACACGAGCATTTACGGACACATCATCAGAATGCTGTCCGAGCTCAAAGAGGCCTGGGAGCATGTCCGCGCGTCGTCATCCGAGTCCTACGCCACGGTTTCATTGCCAGACGTGAGAAACTGGGAAGCGCGTGCGTAGTGATCATAGACAAGCAGCAGCAACTATGCAAAGCAATGCCTAGAGGAATTGACGTGCCCTCCCATGACATCTTCACAGCCATTGACCTGCTGAAGGGTCTCCTTGATCCGCTCGGAAGGATCGCTGAGGATTCAGAGCTATCAGCGGATCGTCTCCAGAAGCTCGTCGAAGAGTGCAGGACTCATTTTAGTCAACTGAAGGGGATCATGGAAGCGCATCAAAATGCAGACGCCAGGGATGGCGCCGAGACCGAGAAAGAGGTGGAGACTTCGGAAGCCAGGAGGGCTATAGTTGTGCTCATCACCGAGGTAGGCGAACGTCTCCAACAGAGCATCCGTCAACTTGCCTCAAGGAAAAAGGCCATCGCGAAAGATCTAGAATGCCTCCGACGCACACAGCACGCTACCAGAGCTTACTACGGCATCAAACCGCCATCAAGACACCCAGGGCTTCCCTGATCCATGGGCTCTCGCGTCAAACGCTCACCCCCTCTCCTGCTCGGCCACCAACGCCTTCATTACCACCGACAACCCCTCTCGCCAAGATGTCTGCAGGATACCCAAACGTCGCCCAATTTTTTCACAATCCAGAACTGACCACGGCGGTCGTCCAGCCGGCGTTGGAAACTCCGCGGTCGTGATCGGAGCAACAGTCCCAGCCCTCAGTTGAGTGAGCCCCCTGGCCTGTTCGAGGATTTCGCGGGCAAACCCACACCAGGTCGTCTCCCCCAAGCCACAGTAGTGATAGGTACCCCACAATTCGTGCGTATCGCCGGAGATCTCCGCAGCCCGTACGATCCTGATCAAGACTTCGGCAAGGTCCCCGGACCACGTGGGACAGCCGAATTGATCGTCCACCACGCGCAATTCATCTCGCTCTCGAGCCAGTCGGAGGATCGTCTTGACGAAGCTGTTCCCCATGGCGCCAAATAACCACGCGGTTCGCACGATGATGTGCTTCCCGTGAATCGAGCGCAGCTCCTTCTCCCCCGCCCATTTGCTTTCTCCATAGACACCCAAGGGACGGGGAAGGTCGTCTTCCCGATAAGGCCTCCTCAATTTGCCATCGAACACATAATCCGTGGACACATGAATGAGCGGAATGTTGAGGTCCCTGCAAACCAAGGCCAGGTTCCGTATACCGTCTCGATTGACGGCAAACGCGATCTCCGGCTGAGACTCCGCTTTGTCCACCGCCGTGTAAGCAGCGCAATTGATGACCGCCGTCGCTTCAGACTCTTTCACTTGCCGACGGACTGTGTCCGGTTCGGTGATGTCTAGCTCTGGAAGATCCGCCCCCCAGTGCGAAATACCTGCTTTATCAAGCAACAAAGTAAGATCACGTGCCAACATCCCCCGGTTCCCGACCACGGCTACGCGCATCGTCCCATCCTTTCCGGCCCGTCTCAAAAACGAAGATGCAAATCGTCACCCCATGCATCACACCTATTCTCCACATAATACGGATCTCGCAGCACAACGTGTAGTCATTTTCCTCCCTGGCCGCAAACCAAAACGTCGGCATCGAGGATCCATCCATGAAAGGATCGGGCAACACCTGAAACGGTGCAAAGCACCAATCGGTTGCGGCTGGATTCTTGCAGTAGGATTGGCCCATTGATCCTGAGCAGAAGACGAGACGTTCAGCGACCAAACGACGGAAATCCAAACCGCGCTACCTTCGGACGCGGAAGAGAGTGAGCTACCCATGCA
>CALBZH010000718.1 GCA_937889795.1 uncultured Syntrophobacteraceae bacterium
TCCCGGAGCGAGGAAGGCCGACAATGCCTAACTTCATGGCTTCATCCCTTTGGCTGAATCTTCCGAAAGAGGAAAGCAGGACCGAAAAATACGTTCTTTCCGGGACACGTTAGAACGGGGTGGACCATAAACAAATGATCCTTGAACGTCAACATTCGAATAGGCTTGCCACCCAGCTCTCACGACTGAACGAGCAACAGACCAGATCGGTTCTGTTCTTGGTGGCACTGCTGCAGCAGAGCACGAGACTGCCGGGCTGTCGGGTTCATGGACTGCTTCAACGCTACCTTTCATCGAGCCCCGAAGCCGACGTTGAGCCAGGCGAGTGGCTGAGGGAAAACGGTGTTTGCTCCAAGTGGTCGCTTCATCAACGGGAAGACGCCCGAAGGATGTCCGATAGGTGGTGCGCTCAAGGACTCTGGTGCACATGGCGTCAAGGCGACGGATCATGCTCCCACCAGCCTTTGGCTTGTCCCACGGTTGTGTTTGGAACGGGGGAGATGGAGCAAGCCCAGGTGTGGGTGGGGGTTTTCAACTCGAGGAAGCCCCGTTTGCGGCTTCCCGTGGAGGAATGGCTCGAGGACCTTCGCTTCGTGCTGCCCCATGCCCATTCGAAGGGGTTTGGCGTTGCGAGCAGCATCGGCACCCTGACGTACGACCTTGTCACCACGTACGCGCAAATGATGGCGGTGCCGCTGCTCCTCTGGCTGCCGGCTTCACTCGCCACCCTTCTTGAAACGAACGTTCATGCTCCCTTTAGTCGGCTCCCTCAATCGCGCCTCAAGCTGACATGCCTGACCAAGGCCATGGACTGTAGCCCCGCAAAACGCGCGGTCTGCCGGGATCGGATGCTCGCTGAGCTCACGGATATTCACTGTGTGCTCCAGATTCGCCAGGGCGGCAACCTGCATTCCATCCTCGAAACGGAGCACTCAAGAGCGCCCAGGGATCGATGGGGAGTCCAACGTCTGTCTGGCACTGATTCGGTGCCAGTCGAGCTCCACAGTGCGCTTCCGGTCAGCCCGGACCTGTCGGGGGGCACCATCAAGCTCCCGATTCCAAACATGGCAAAGGCGACTGAAAGAAAGGCTGGTATTCCCGTCAGGCGACCCGACAGGCTCCTGCGAATCAAGGAGGTGGACTGGAGCCAGCTTCTTTGCCACTACACCCGAGCTTGTGCCGGTCCATGGCCTGGTCAATCGTATGAAGAATTCCTCCTGGCGCTCTTGGAAGCAGGACGCGACAGTGCTCATACCGCGCTCGACACACTCCTGCACATGGTCGCCGAGGACCGGATCCGTGCCAGTGCAAGGCTACTTAAAGGAGGAGCTTCAGCCATATCGTTCACATCCATCGCACCCTTTGATTTGACTCGGCTCCGGCAATGGAATAAGGCTTTGGCAAGATGGACGGTCGAGCCATACGGTTTCGGAATCGATAGAAAGCTCTTGAAGCATTTGGGGATCAAGCCCGTCGTGTATGGGCTACCCGAGCATTACGAGAGGCTGAAAGCAAGAGATCGCTTCCGCTTTCAGAAGCATATGCCCCCGGGCTCACTCTGGAAGCACGAGCGGGAGTGGCGATACCCGAAGGATCTGGTCTTGAGTGCGATTCCTGCGAGCAAACGACTGATTTTCGTGCCAACCGTCGAGGAGGCGGCGCGAGCCGCTGCGGTGATTGGGCGGGAGTGGTCGATGGTGGCCTTGGAGCACTGACCCGCTCGGTAGGTGGACGGTCCCTGTACGCGCAGAGCGCTCTATGGCCGTCGTACGATTCGAATTGGAGAAGTGTCGGAGGGAAAAATGACAGGAAGAGCCAATTGGAAAACCGCTTTAAGCGTGGTCGTTCTGTCACTCGCCGCGGGCCTTTCGTGGGTTGTCCCGTCCAGGGCCGACGAGGTGACGGACACAATAAACGAAGCGCTGCAGCAATACAAGGCCGGGAGCTTCAATGAGGCGGCGGGGACGTTGGACTACGCCGCGGAGCTGATCCGGCAGAAACGGGGACAGAACCTCAAGACCTTGCTCCCTGAACCGTTGCGGGGCTGGACCGCCGCGGAGGCAACCTCGCAGTCATTTGGCACGGCCATGTTCGGAGGAATGGTCTCTGCCGAGCGCCGGTATCGGAAAGAGGATAGCTCCATCACGGTGAAGATCGTGACGGACTCGCCGCTGCTCCAGAGCATGATCGCCGTGTTCGCCAACCCCATGATTGCAGGCATGGGCGGCAGAGAGCTGTTGAAGATCAAGGGGCAGAAGGCACTGATCCATTACAGTCCCGAAGATCGCAAGGGTGAGCTGAACGTGGTGATAGCCAACAAGTTTCTGGTCTCGGTGGAAGGTCAGGGTGTGGTGCGAGAAGACTTGGTCGACTATGCCTCTGCCGTGGCCTACGAAAAACTGGGAGCGTTCTGATCCCCGTTTCGCGGGGCTCGGAACCGATCACGGACTCAATAGCCTGTAGGCGGCGCCCAGGACATCGTCAACCTCGATGGCGGTCATGCACCAATGATCCGTGGGGCAAACCCGCTTCAAGCACGGTGCGCATTGGACCTCCTTGCGAACGACCTGATGGAGGGGGATGAGTGGCGATGTCGTCGTGTGATCCGTGGGACCGAACAGCGCCACAACGGGCACGCCAAGAGCCGCCGCGACATGCATGGGGCCTGAATCATTCGTGACCATGAGACGGCAGTGGGACAGGACGGCCATCATTTGCCTCACGGACGTCTTGCCCACCAGGTTGAGAGATGCATGCTTCATCGCTTTCTCGATGTCGGAGCCCAAATCGATCTCTCCCGGTCCCCCAATGATCGCAATGCCGGTCGAATACTGCCCAGCCAGAGCATCCGCCACTGCAGCAAACCGATCGGGAAACCATCGCTTGGCGGATCCGTAGCTGGCCCCCGGGTTGACCGCGACCCAGGTCTGTCCTCGACTCAGGAGCCGTGAAGCCCAGTCCCGCTCCGCCTCCGTGCAAGTCAGGTGAAGCATCCCCGTGCCACCCTCGATGCCGTATGACTGAAGCAGGTGAAGGTAATAGGTCGTGTGGTGCAGACGCCGTTCGGCTTTGCCGCACGGCACACCATGGGTCAGCAGCAGGGTGCGCATGTCGCGCCGATAGCCTAAACGGCGCGGGATGCCGGCGAGCGAAGCCATGAGCGCCGCTTCCAGGGCATTCTGGAACAGAATGGCCAGATCGAACGACTCCCCGCGCAACTGCCCCGCAAACCGAGCAAGTCCACGCAGACCGCTGTCCTTTCCCTTCTTGTCGAAAACGATCACCCGGTCACAGGCAGGGTGGGGCGTGAAGAGTTCCGAGACCATGGGGTTGGCTGCAACCACGATTTCGGCTTTCGGGAAAGTGGTGCGAACCGCTGCCATCGCTGGGGTGGTCATCACGGCGTCTCCGATCCAGTTCGTGGACCGTATCAGGATCTTCCGGATGGAGTCTCGATCGAGCTTCTTCATTCGACGACGTTTCTGCAGATGTGCTCGGCAGTCTGAATGGCTTTGGACTCGAGGCTCCTGCCGATGGTTCCCTGGCGCGCGAGCAATGCCAGTTTTTCGTGGTCGATAATAACGGGGGGCTCGTCCGCACGCCGGACGACATCGATTTCAAGATCGACGTAGCGGGCTCCGTACGGATAAAGCTCGACCGGCGTATTTACATTGTAATATTCACCGATGAGCCTGCCTCTCTTCGTGAAGTAGCTGTGCTTGATGAACCAAGCGCCTTCCTCCATCTCCGTCAGTCCGTAGTCTCCGACAGTGATCGGGAGGTCCAGGCCGTCGTACCTTCCGTCATGGAAGACCCGCTTGAAGATCACTCTCCGTCCTCCAATGAGATCAATCAGAACGCCCTCCCTGGGACGCATGGGCTTGCCGGAGGGCCTGATGTGCTCGAGTTTCACGACGCCCGACTTTTGGAGAGGCGCAAGGATGAGCTGTGAGAAGAGCTGGCTTCCGATCGCTTCGGTCCGGCTCAGATCCATGGCCAGAGCATTTTCCGCACTTTCCAGGTTTCCAGCATCCACAATGCGAAGCCGGTGGTGGAAGGGCACTGTGGGCAAAACCGACCGTCGGATCTCATCGAGGGCTTTCTTGGCTCCTCCCGGCAGCTCGACGCAGGCTTTCAGGAGCTGGTCTTGCTCGTCATCGGGGGTTACTTCACAGAGCATGGCGTCGACCAGGGACGAGCCGAGCAGAGCCACGAAGGGGGTCACGTGCTCAGCCTCTCCCAGGATTTCGATCCCCTGAAGGTCCCCTCGATCGCAGACCGAAAGATCATGGGAGTACCCCTGGTATTCGATGCCGAATCGCTCCCGGCTCACCGGGGATGGGTCTACTACAAGGTATTCAGCGTCGAGAGCGAGCTTGGTGAGCGCAGTGCTGTAAATGCCTCGAATTTTGATACGAGCCTTCATCGCATGGCCTCCCCTATGTCGTCTCTTAGATTGCTCGCGGAGCGAGCCCGACTCCCCGTATTCGCAACAAGTCTCCCTTCACGACGGATGTAGCCCCTAAAACGTCATTGACCAGCCACAAGTTGGATTCCACGTGCTCCGTCAGTCGCGGAATCCGATAAATCGTCTCGCCGGCGGCCAGCGCTGCCGGCAGAATAATCTGATCGGCGAGAAAACGATCGACGGTTGCCCCGGTTGCGAGATCGTCGCAAAGGCTCCGTACGACGAAATCGGCGATCGATTCGGATCGTCTGCCACGCTTCCCGGCCTGGTCGGCGCCGAGCATCGCTCCCGCATCCGTTTGAGCCCGAATGAAAAACGCCGCGCCCTTCTGAACGGCGGTGGTGTCATCCACACACTCAACATGCGCCTCGAATCCGCGTTTGGCAAGCAGCAGCCTGCCTTGTTCAGCCATCCGCTGGGCGACCTGCTGCGGGCCTAGGTGCGAGGCGAGGGCAATTCCGTTGACCGTGGTCACCCGTCCCTGGTTGGTGCACGCGAAATCCGTGAGAGGACGCCGCAGCGGTTTCACCTTCATTTGCAGCTGGCCCTGGCCCTCGGGAACGTAGCCCGGGCGAATCATGTCCAGCTCGACCTCCGCTCCCATACGCCGCAACTGAGGCACCAAGATCTCCCGCATGTGAAAGGCGGTCGGCGCGTGGTCCTGGAAAAGCCCGCCCGTCAGGTCGAATCGGCACGCTTCCGTGGCGAAAAGGGCCGGGGTGAGCAAGCAAAAGGCCAGCATGGTGGCCGACCCTGCGGTGCCGATGTCCCAATGATAGCTGCCCCCCTTCGGACGATGCTGTGGGTAGTAGAAGACTTCTCGGGATCCGACGGCGTCGCCTTCGAGGCGGCCTCCTGAAAGCGTGCAGCACGCGCGGATTGCCTGGAGGTGCTGCGGCCTGAGCCCCGGCTTGTCGCGCCGCTCCCGAATCCGTGTCAGGTGCAGGGGCTCTCCGAGCACAGTGGCCAGGGCAGCCGCGTAGCGCACCAGAGTGCCGCTTCCGGAATGCATGGCACCGTCGATCTCGATCATCGCTTAGCCCTCTCCAGAGGCAGGATCGCCGTCGGGCTGTCGCTCGAGGGGCGGGCCCCGCTTGCCGACGTCACGCCCTCATTATGAGCTGTTTCGCCACGGTTGGCAAAGAAAGATGATGCTTCGAGGATTGTGACGATGTCAGGATCGGACGCGATGGCGGTCGATGTGGTGCAGGAGGTAGGTGATCAGAAGGGCGAGGTCGTCACCAAAGTCCAATGTGAGTGCCGCTGTAAAAACATGGCTTTGTAGGGACCTGGGTAACCGGACCCAGTCCTTCTCGGTTGTCACGAGGAAGTCAGCCCCGCACCGGCGCCTGCGCTCGACAAGCTGGGCACAGTCGGCTTCGGTGAAAGCGTGGTGGTCCGGGAAGAAAAGGGTTTCGGCAACGCGCAGGGACGGATCGACTGCTCGAAGCGATTCAAAGAAGGACTGCGGCTTGGCAATGCCGGCGAACGCGACACAGACCTTGTTGTGAAGCTCGGCCGAGCCGATCGTGGGCTCCCCGATTGAAGGAGCAATCCCGGTCATTCGGTGCCGACAGGCAAACACGGGCTTTTCCGGGAAGCTCTTCATCAGGGTCGCTCGACCTTCGGATGACACGGTCTTATCACCGGCCCGCGTGAGAACCAGTGCATGAGCCCTCGCTAGGTTACGGACCGGCTCTCGCAAAGGCCCCATCGGGAGCAACCGCCCGTTTCCGAACGGACGCTCGGCGTCGAGGAGCACGATGTCAATGTCCCGGTGAAGCGACACATGCTGGAAGCCGTCATCCAGGATCAAGACCGAAGGACGATTATCCCCCTCGAGAGCCATCTGGCCTGCGGCGTAACGGTTCTGCCCCACCCAGACCGGAATGCCGGGAAGACGCCGCGCGAGGAGCAGAGGCTCATCTCCGTACAGGCTGGCTGCGTCTTCCCATGCAGTTGTCGTTCGTGGCGCTTGGACGATACGGTCGTCGCGTCGCCCGTAGCCGCGGCTGAGGATGGCGACCCCGATGCCGGCGGTGGCCAGGGTCTCCGCGAGCCACAGCGTGAAGGGCGTCTTGCCCGTCCCTCCCACGACCAGGTTCCCGATACTCACGACGCAGACGGACAGCTTGCGTTGCTTCCTTCGCTTCAGCCACTGATCGACCCCCAGGCCGAGGCGGTACCCGCCGCTCGCCACCCACAGCCCCGCATGGAGCGGGTTCAGGAGGTGCAGTCTCAATGGCTCACACCACAAACCCTGGAGCCAGAAAGCAGCCGACTGGCGGAGCCTGGAAATCAACGGGGGCGAGGCTGCGCTCATCTCTTGGGCTCGCCTGATGAAAGGGAGCGGATCCCCATGGTTTCAATCAGCCGGTTGATGTCGGTCGTCTTCAGGTTCATGCCGCCCTCGGATACCGGCAGCAATAGGATTCGCTTGCCCTGGAGTGATTCGGCGATCTTGATCTTGACCAAGGCCTCGCCGCCGGATCCTGTGAGCGCCTTGTTCATCTCGCGAATCCCGCCCGCCTCCGCGATGCCCTCCGCCTTGATGGCCTGGGCGATCAGGGATTGCCGCTCGTAGTAGGCGTCCGTGTCGATCTTAGCTTTCTGGTATTCGCCGTCGGCGTTGGCGACCATCTTGTTCACCTCGCCCTTGGCCTCCTCTAGCCGTCGTTTGTATTCCTCCTGAGCCGCCCGCTGGGCCGAGCGGTTCTTTTCGACCCGCTGGTCGGCCACCTTCTTGTCCTCGATCGCTTTCTGGTACTCGGGATTGAAGCGGTAGTCCTTCGTCAGCACCCGTTCCACGATGATCCCCATGGGGCCGAGCATGTCTTGGATCAGCTGCTTGGCACGCTGAGCCTGGGCTTCGCGCTTGTCCGCGACGTAGAATTCCTCGGTCTTCAGTTCACCGAAGATGTCCCTGGGCTTGCTCCGGGCCACGGTCCGGACGATTTTGCTACTCAGGGTCTTGTTGTCCTGTGCCACATTCTGGAGGATAAACGGCGCCTTCTCCGGGTCGATGCGGTAGGCGATGATGATGTCAAGGCCAATATCGTTGCCGTCAACGGTCTTGAAGAGCAGGTCGTCCCGGGACCTGCGATCGCCTCGACCGGGGTCTCCCGTCATTTCCAGGTTTTGGAGCTTTGTGTCGAAGGTATGCCAATCGTTCACGAAGGGAAGAAAGAAGTAGGTCGAGCCGGGAGCGTAGACCTTATCCTCAACCCCTTTGGCGGTGAAAAGTCCGAGCTTGACGGTTCGGACGCCCACTTCGGTTTCTCCTGTGGTGTGGGGGACGCATCCCGAAAGGACTCCCGCCAATCCAAGCACTGCCATCACAGCGATAAAGGATTTCATCGGGCGCCTCCTTCCCGGACATCGAAGAGGTGGAGAGTGTCTTTCAAGCTCAGTGGATTGACTCCCTTGGGGCCGTCGCTCGGCAAGATGATGGTTTCGAGCCCCTTGTAGACGTCGGCCATCTTCATGCCGACCATGCGCTCGGCCCCCACCCCTTCCATGGCTTCGTTCTTGAGCTTGACACGCTCCGCTTCGGCCAGTCGCACCAGGAGATCCGCTTCCGCCGTCTTCTTTCTTACGTAGAGGTCTTTTTCGGCCAGCTTGCGCGTGACGTATGCCTTGCCTTCCTCCAGTTTCACTGCGACCGTGACTTCGCCTTCCTGGACGATCCGCTTGAGAATCGCCTCCTCGACGGCCGCGCGCGCCTCTGCCTGGTTCTTGAAAACCAGCTGGTCCTTGAGCTTCTTCTCCTCGATGTTCTTCTGAATCTCGTCGCTGTACTTGAAGTAGCGGACCAGCACGGTCTCCACCTTCAATCCCTTGGCGCTCAGCTCGGCATTCAGCATCGCCTGGGCCGCCTCGGCCCGTTTGACGCGGAGCACGCTGTTGTAGAACTCCTCGGTTGTCAGCTCACCCAGAGTCGCTTTCAAAATGGGCTCTGCCTTGGGAATGACGCCGTTGTCCTCGTGAAGGTTTCCCGGCCCGATGGTCGTGAACACCAAGTAGGGATCGACGATGCGGTACATGATGGATACATCGACATCCACGAAGAACCCGTCAGATGTCTGGATGTGAGCCGCCTTTTCACGCCGGGCCGCGCGTGACGCGGTGTCGGGATAGTTGGTGAGCTCGAGGACCTGGACGCCTCGGGGAAGCATGTGCATCTGGTGGAGGCCGAAGGGCAGGATGAAATGGAGACCCGCCCCGTAGATCTCATGCTGGACGCCTCGGTGGGGCCCGATTCGAATCACTTTGACCCCGTATTCGCCTGGCTGCACGTAGACAAAAAAGAGGTTGTAGAGGGCGATCACCAGGGCCAGAAGCACGACGACGACCCTGGCCTTGCCGGCCCAGGGAAAACGAGGAAGCGACAGGCGAAAGCCGGGGATCTTCAGAGGAAAGCCGATTTCTTTGTTTTGTTCTTGCTTTTGCTCCTCCATCATGACGCGTCTCCTTTCGTCGGGACCGACTGTCTGCGGGCATCCGTGTCAAAATAACCGATGCAATAGTAGGCCAGTCCAAACAGCACGGGAAGCAGCCAAATCGTCCAAGGCCGCTGGATCTTGAGATATCGCATCAGGGCGAAAACCACGTACGCCGCCGCGCCACCCCATAAGGTCTTGAGCCTCGAGGGACGGTACAGGTCGGGCAGCCCGCTTCCGAACAGCAGAAAATAAAGCGCCGTCGCGAGCAGCGTTGCGGTTGCGGCCCCATAATAGCCGAAGGAGCGGACCAGATAGAGATTAATTGCGACATTGAAGGTCAAGACGTTCGTGACGAGTCTTCGCAGGGAGCTCTTCACGCCGAGGGCTTCGTAGAGCGGCTCCGACGCCATGACGGAGGAGCACAAAACAAGGCCCGGAAGCAGGATTTCGAAGAGCCTGAACGACAGCAGCTCCTCACCCTGTGTGGTGAAGAAGGCTCCGAGCAGTTCCGAGTAAAAGAGCAGAATGATCAGGGCGAAAAAGGAATGCGCGGAGAACAGCACGGTTGAGAGCTTCCGAAAGAGCTGCATGGCCCGGTCGCAGCTCGCGTCTCCGATGGCCGCGCAGTACTTCTGGCGGAAGACGGGACGAAGGCTCAACGGGACAAGGAGGAACAACCGGGCCATGAACGATGTCTCGGCGTAGACGCCCAGGTCCCCCGCCTGCAAGTAGATCCCCAGCACCACCAGATCGATGTAAAGAATCAGCTCAAACGCCTGATCCGAAAAGACCAGGGGCTGGCATTCTTTCAGTGTCTGGCGGACTCTTGCGGTCCAGCCACGGGACACGCGCGGGAAAGGCATGCTGACTCGTCCGGCCGTCGAAAACAGGAGCACGAGCTCGGAGACGAGCACGCTCCCGACGAGGAGGGAGGGGGAGAAGGACAAGAAAGCGCCGATGGCCAGAGTCGCCAGGAAGGTCAATCGCTTTCCGGCTTCGAGCTTGGCCACCTCCTGGTGCTTTCCAAGCCCGTGAAGAGCAGCCAGCCTCAGTTTAGCTCCGTTCCGGATCGGGATGGCGGCTCCGATGACGACATAGGATGCGACTTTTTCCTGGATGCGCGTGAGGGAGGTGTCGTAGGGAGCCGACAGGCAGCACAAAGCCGCGACGACCAGACCCACTAAGACTTGTGCCTGTACGGCATCCCCCCAGACAGCCGCGGTCCTTTCGGGCTGTCCCGGCAGAAGGGCGGTCTCCCGCTCGACCCAGCGGGAGATCCCGAAATCCGCGAGATAAGCGGCAAGGTGGAAGAAGGCGATGAGGTAGGAATAGACACCGAGCCCCGAAGCCCCGTATCGGCGCTCCACGAGAACCATGGCGGCGAGCTGGACGGCCATTCCGAGGAAGCCTTCGCCGACCGTGGACGCCACCTCCCCTAAACCGACGGATGACAAGCGGTGCGATGGGCTCGATCCGAGCCTCGGGGCTGAGGATTTTCCGGCGGGTCGCTTCATCCCGGGGGCAGTCCATCATCGAAGTGAGTCTCGTGAGACTAAATTGGAACGACCTCTGCTTGGTCTAATCGGTATTAATAGAGCAGCTCCGCCGTCTCCTCAACCGAAATCCGCCACAGCTTGAACCGTGTCCACCAGGATCGACCCGAAGACCGTGCAAGAGCTTCGCGGTAAGCATGGATACGCTCTTGTTGGTCGTCCCTGAGCGATCGAGCCGGAAAGCGCTGTCACGCGTGCTCCGGTTCCTCGATGCCCGCAAGGCCCGTGCGATTCAGAATCTCGCCGAATCGCTCCCCCTTTCGGTTGTGCTTCATGTAGTGCTCGATGCAGCGCTCAACAATTTTCAAGGCTTCCTCGGGGGTGTAGATCCTTCCCAGATCCCTGGCAAGCTGGGGGTGCCGTCCGAGCTTGCCCCCAACCAGGACCCGGTAGCCGCATTTCGCGGTGGAGATGGTATGGGACGGACACGCCTGGATGCACTGACCGCACGCGACGCATTGCGCCAGGTCGAGGGTCGGACCGTTCGCCTCGGCGTCCAAGCGGATGGCGTCCTCGCGGCACGTTTCGACGCAGGCGCCGCACTGCGTGCAGGGCTCCTGAGAGAGTCCCGGGAGGCAGGCGCCGACCACGCCCAGATCGACGATCTGGGGTCGTGAGCAGCCGTTTGGGCAGTCGGAGATGGACACCCGAAATTCATGATGCAGCTTGAGGGGCCCCTCGACTCGGGCTTTAAGAAAAGCTCTGAGCTCCTTTGATTGGAGCAGGGCTTCGATCGCTGCAGCGAGCGGGCTGTCCTGAATCGCCCGGTTGGGGCATCCGCTTTCGCCAAAGCAGCGCTCGACCTGGAATCCCCGTACGTCGTCTTCCATGGAGCTCAAGTAGCGCTGCTGGGCGGCCAGGACGTGCTCAAGTCGGACCTTGGAAGCCCCTCGTTGCAGAGCCTCTTGCTCGACCTTCTTTCGGACACGTTTGCGCAGGAAAAAGGGGACCCGGGAGATCTTTTCTTCTGCCTCGTGTGTCCATTTCATTGTCATCCGCTCCTTCCCGTATTCGTTGCAGCCGCGCCGGAAGATCCCAGCCACGGCGTTCAAACCCACACGACAATGTGATAATGTAGTGATTGATAGCATGGCCGATGTGATCGGAAAATGGATTGACCCAGATCAAGGTGGGCCTCTGCCCTCTGGATTCAGGGACAGACGCGCGGTTGAATCGTCGGCCCTTTTCAACCTTCTACACATGATTAGGGACACCCATGGACGCTCCGTTCGGTCCAGAGATCTCCGTGCCCGTCACGTTCACTCGCGAATCTCTGGACGGGCTTTACAATCGATATAACCGAAGCCGGTTCATTCATCCCGATCCCCTGGAATATGTGTACCATTATCCGGAAGCCGAGGATCGTGAAGTGGTGGGTTTTATTGCGTCCGCGCTGGCCTACGGCCGGGTCGCGCAGATTCTCAAGAGCGTCCGAAGCATCCTCGACAAGCTGGGGCCTGCGCCGGCGAAGCGGATTCGACGAGCACGAGAGGGCACGTTTGCGCGTGATCTCAGCGGGTTCAAGCACCGCTTCACGACGGGGGCGGATCTCTGCCGCCTCTTGGATGGCTTGAAGCGCGCCCTCAAGCGCCATGGGTCTCTCGAAGGCTGCTTTCTGTCTCGATTCGACCCCGCTTCGCCAACGGTACTGCCCGCACTCTGCGGATTCGCGGAGGAATTGGCTGACTGCGACTGCGCCACCGCGGGCATGCTGCTGCCATCCCCGGAACGGGGCAGTGCGTGCAAGCGGCTCAATCTCTTCTTGCGCTGGATGGTGCGCACGGACGACGTGGATCCGGGGGTGTGGAAGGGAGTCCCGGCCTCGAAGCTGATCGTTCCTCTGGATACCCACATGCATCGTCTCGCGAGGCAAATGGGCCTCACACAGCGCAGCCAGGCGGATATGCGGACCGCTCTCGAGATCACCGAACGGTTTCGCACGATCGCGCCCATGGACCCCGTCCGCTACGATTTCGCCCTGACACGGCTCGGAATTCGGCAGGCTCTAGACAGGGATGGGGTTTTATGAAAGACTATGAAGGTCTTGGGCTATTGGCATTGCTCACTGATATCAATGGCATGATGCTCACCACCGATTACCGTGCGAGAACGTCGCGACAACTTGGAGGAGACGACCATGGCCGAATGTGAGGTGAAATTGTTTGCCCTCAGCACTTGTAGTCATTGCCGGAGTACGAAAGATTTCCTCAACGAATGTGGCATTAGTTACGAGTGCGTGGATGTTGATAAGCTGGATGCGGATGAGAGAAAGAAAGTCCTGGAAGAAGTCAAGCAGTTGAACCCCAATTGCTCCTTCCCAACCATCGTCATTGGCGGCAAGATTATTGTCGGCTTCCGCGAGGATGAAATCAAGGAGGCTCTGAACATAAAATGAACGTTGAGCAACTGTACGAAATGTTGAAAAAGGCTCAGGAGGCCAAGGGCTACTATTTCAATAAGGATAAGAAAAAGGTCTTTGAGCTTCTTGAAGGCTTGCTTGTCAACAAGGAGCGATACGGCTATATGTGCTGTCCGTGTCGCCTTGCTTCGGAGGACCGGGAGTGGGACAAGGATATCATTTGTCCCTGTGTCTATCGAGCACCCGACGTTGCGGAATACGGGAGCTGCTATTGTAACCTTTACGTTTCCACGGAATGGAACGAAGGGAAGATCCCTTTCGTTTTCGTGCCGGAGCGAAGGCCGGTGGAAAAGACTCTGGGCAAGCTATTGTAAGACGGACGGTTGAGCCCTTAATGGGCTTCGGGCTCGTTTGAGAGCGCAAAACACAAAGAGGTTGTGAATGGGGGCCAAGGCAAAAAGGTTGTTTCACGTTTTGCTCGTGATGCTGACCGTCACGATACCGTTGTTGTGGGCCATGGAGGCTTGGAAGATCGGAAGAGCGTCGTGTAGGGAAAGAGTGTAGATCTCGGTGGTCGC
>CALBZH010000719.1 GCA_937889795.1 uncultured Syntrophobacteraceae bacterium
GATATCCACTCGTGACTGGAGTTCAGACGTGTGCTCTTCCGATCTGTTTCAGTGTTCAGGTTTCAGTTGAACGGCTTCTGGCCTCTCTCGCTGACACCCGAAACCAGACACCCGACACCTTGGCTAAGATCAATCACCAACGGTCGTGAATAGCACCCGCCTAGGCCGCGTGGGCTCAAGACCACTCCACAATGAAAGGATCACGAGGTGACCGAGTTCAACAACGTAACGGTAGTGAAGAAGGCGAATGTCTATTTCGACGGTGGTGTGACCAGCCGCACGATCGTTTTTTCGGACGGGTCCAGAAAGACTCTGGGGATCATGCTTCCGGGCGACTATGAGTTCAGCACAGGGGACAAGGAAATCATGGAAATCCTCTCCGGGGACCTGGATGTGCTTCTTCCCGGCGAGAGTGGCTGGAAGTCGGTGAAAGGCGGGGAAGCGTTCGAGGTGCCGGCTCAGGCGAAATTCAGTCTCAAGGTGAAGGCGCTGACGGATTACTGCTGCTCCTTCGTGAAGTAGAAGGGGCAGTCTTTAGAGTCAGATTCCCCTCCCCACGCCCCCGATCGGGCAAAGATCGATCGGGGGCGGAGGGGTGTATCGATCCACTTGCCTCAGCCTATGCCGAGGGGGTGAACTTCGCAGGGATGTACCCGGTGGATCCCTTCTGCTCGATTATTTCTGGCCTGATGGACACGAGCTTCTCCATCTTGATATAGCCCGTGCATGCCGGGCAACGCTCGACGACATTGGGTTTCTGGGAGCCGTCTTTTCCCTGGAGAAACGAGTTCTCACCGTCGACAAAAAGGGTTTGCTCGGCCGGTCCGACAGGTCGACGGATAACCAGGATCGGGTGGCCACACTTGTGGTAGAGCTTATCCAATTTCATTTCTCTTCCTTTCCTTTCTTTTTCGAATGTGGCTATCGGCCGGCGCACTATCCTCGGCTCGAAAGCCCGCGGTTCGGATGTCCTCGGAAAACAGCAGAGCACACCGTTTCTTCACTTGTCATCTATGGCCCGATTGCTGCCGCATGAATGTCGCGCAGGTCACAAGATAGATAGGATCACCTGTTGGCGTCTTCTCTATTGAAGTCTTTTATCGGCATTTGATGGGCAGACTGAACGGGTTCCTGGTTTGAGAACGTCGCGGTAGGAAAATTCCCGACACGGAAATCAGTCACTCACTCATATCCATCCCGTTTCGGATAATGTATAGGAGCAGCTTGAGACAGTCCTTCCAAATGGAATGATCGTAGGAGCTTCATCCCGAGGCGATGTGCTCGCATCGGCAACCGAGAGAAGGCGTATGGACCGTTCCTTGCGTCATACCGATCCGTTGACGGACGAGCTGGCACGGCTTCGCGCGCGTGTCAGCGAGCTGGAAGGTCGTGCGACCTGGTACGGGGAAGCGCGAGACCTTGCGAAGAGCGATGCCGAGCCCCTGCACACGGTCTTTGACAACGCGAAGGGTGCCATGTTCGTCCTGGATGGGGAGGGACACTGCGTGGATGTGAATCCCGCGGCCTGTGCTCTGTGCGGCTATGAGCGGGAAGAGATTCTAAAGGGTGACCTCAGCCGTCTTTTTTATGATGAGTCCGGCGGTGCCGCGGGCGCCCACTTCCTCACATCCGAGAGCGGGCTCTTCTGGCCCGAGCGGATCCTGCAGCGTCGGGACGGCACCGTCCTGAGCGTCGACGTGACCAGTCTCCCGTTTTCTTTGAAAGGCAAGGACTTAGTGCTTCTCATCATCCGCGATGTGACCGACCGAAACCAGTCGCGGGGGAGCCAGAAGCGGTTTCACGATCAGCTCGAGCGGTGTATCGAAAAGAGCGCCCACGAGCTCCAGGCGGCCAACCGGATGCTAAAGAGTGAGGTCGAGGAGCGCAAGCGTGCCCAAGACGAGCTGAAACGAACCAAGGAATACCTCGCCAATGTCATCGAGAACTCCGTGGATGCCATCGGCATTGTGGACCGGCAGGGCCGGTTCATCCTCTGGAATCGGAGAGCCGTTGAAATTTATGGGTATTATCCAGAGGAGCTGGCAGGGAAGAGCTCGTTCGATCTTTACGCGGACCAGGCCGAGCTGGGCAAGATGCTCGACCGGCTGCGTCGGGACGGGGTGGTGCGCGAGTACGAAATCTTGATGAAGAAAAAGGATGGCAGCATTGTTCCCATGGATATTTCCATCAGTCAGTTGAAAGATGAGCGCGGGGAGACCATCGGCAGCGTCTGCGTGGCCAGGGATTTGTCGGAGCGCAAGAAGGCGGAAATGGAGCTCAAGCGCGCGCGCGATGAGCTCAGCCGTTACTCGAAGGAGCTGGAGCGCCAGGTGCGGGACCGGACCCGCGAGATCTCCGGCATCCTGCAGTACACGCCGGCGGTCGTCTACCACAAGGATGTGGACGGCAACTACACGCTGGTGAACGCCCGCTTCGAGGAGCTGTTCGATGTCCGCCGGGAGGAGGTTCTGGGCAGATCGGACCACGAGATTTTTCCTCAGCCGCTCGCGGACCAGTTCCGGACAAACGACCTGCATGTGCTGGCCGAGGGGCGTCCGACGCAAGTGGAGGAGCATTTTCCCCATCGGGACGGCATGCACACCTACCTCTCGGTCAAGTTCCCGCTGTATGACGAGCACGGCGTCGCCACTGGAACCTGCGGCATCGCGACGGACATCACGGAGCTCCAGAAGGCCCAGGTCCAGCTCCGCCGGCTGTCGGGAAGCATCATGGCCAGTCAGGAAAAGGAGCGAGCCGCCATCGCCCGGGAGCTCCACGACGAGCTGGGGCAGGTGCTGACCGCCCTTCGCATGGATGCCGTCTGGATGATGAAGCACCTGAAGGAATCCGACGAGTGGGCGTCGAATCGGGCCGGCACCATGTGCTCCATGATTGAAAAGACGATCGACGAGGTGCGTTCCATCGCGCTGCGCTTGCGGCCGAGCGTCCTCGACGACCTGGGGCTCATCCCGGCCCTGGAGTGGTACACGACGGATCTCGAGAAGCGCTCCGGCATCGCCATTATCCTGGACCACGGGGCGTTTCCGAAAGTCGACGATCTCGTCGCCACCGCCGCCTACCGGATTACGCAGGAGGCGTTGACGAACGTGGTGCGCCATTCGTCGGCGACCCACGCCGAGGTCTCCCTGGAGGGCGGAGACGAGGTGCTGACAATCACCGTGGCGGACAACGGCCGGGGGTTCAGCGTACGTGACCTTGCCGAGTCGGAGTGCGTGGGGCTTGCCGGGATGCGCGAACGGGCGAGCCTCGCGGGCGGCACGTTGGAGATTCATTCGGAGCCCGAAAAGGGAACGATGGTGCGCTGCACGCTTCCCATCTATGGCAAGCCGGGAGTAGTCGCATGATCCGGGTTCTTTTGGCGGATGATCACAGCATCGTTCGAGCTGGGCTGGCCCGCATCATCGAAGAAAGCGGAGACATCCAGGTCGTCGCCGAAGCGTCCGACGGCCGGGAAGCGATCAAGAAAACCGCGGAGACGTCGCCGGATGTCGTCGTGGTGGACATCTCCATGCCCGGCCTTGATGGATTGGAAGTCATCACACAGCTGCAGGCGAGTAATCCGAAGCTTCCCGTGCTTGTCCTGACCATGCACGAGGAAGAGCAGTACGTCATTCGGGTGTTCAGTGCCGGAGCCATGGGCTACATCACCAAGCGCTCCGCGCCCGAGCAGCTGGTCGCCGCCATCCGCAAAGTCCATTCGGGGAGCCGATACCTCACCGACGCGGCCGCGGAGCTCCTCGCGCTGCACGTTGCCAAGGGCGCCCCCGGCCGCTCTCTCCTCGATTCCCTGTCCAACCGCGAAATCCAGGTGCTGCGCCGCCTCGCCATGGGGCAAACCACCCGCGAGATCGCCGAATCCTATAACATCAGCACGAAAACCGTGGACACCTACCGTTTCCGCCTGCTCAAGAAACTGAACCTTCGCAACAACACGGAGCTTTCCCGCTTCGCCATCCAAAACGGGTTGGTCGAAATCTGACCCTTCGGCGTGTAAGAAATTCCATTACAAACCAACAAAAGATTCCTGACATCAAAATCAGAAGCGCTCGGATTTCTCCCCTTGCCGCAATCCCGTATAAGCGAATGACCTTGGTTTATGATTTTGAAATCGGCATCCGTGGGATCACGGGTTTAAGGATGCCGCAGACACGTTGTCACGTTGTTGTTTGGCTCACACATCGAAAGGGAGGATCTGCATCATGTCGCTCAAAAGAAAAAAAATCACGGTGGTTGGG
>CALBZH010000720.1 GCA_937889795.1 uncultured Syntrophobacteraceae bacterium
GACGACAACGGACGCGGAATCCCCGTGGATCTTCACGAAAAGGAAAACCTGCCGGCCGTGGAGGTCGTCATGACAAAGCTTCACGCCGGCGGAAAATTCGACGACCAGACCTACAAGGTTTCGGGCGGGCTGCATGGCGTTGGCGTTTCTGTTGTGAACGCGTTGAGCGAGTACCTCGAGGTCGAGATCCGGCGCGACGGAAAGCTTTACTGGCAGCGCTACGAGCGGGGAGAGACCCGGTCGGCGCTCCAGGTGAAGGGAGAAACCCAGAAGCGCGGGACCCGCATTACCTTCAAGCCGGATGCTCAGATCTTCACGGAAACCGAGATGAGCTTCGATATCTTGGCTCAGCGGCTTCGGGAGCTTGCGTTCCTGAACCGAGGCGTGCGTATCGAGCTTGTGGACGAGCGAATCCCGCGATCGAGGGAGTTTCACTACGATGGCGGTCTCGTGTCCTTCGTCGAGTACTTGAACAAGAATAAAGAGCCTCTCCATCCCGAGATCATCACCTTCTCCGGCGAGCGCCAGAACGTCGTGACCGAAGTGGCCATCCAGTACAATCAGACCTACAACGAGAAGATCTTCACCTTCGCGAACAACATCAACACGAAAGAAGGCGGCGCGCACCTGGTGGGCTTCAAGGCGGGTCTCACGCGCTCCATCAAGCAATATGCCGTTCAGACCAAGCTTCCCAAGACGGACCTCGAAAAGCTGATCGGCGATGACGTCCGCGAAGGGCTCACGGCCATCATCAGCGTGAAGCTGTCTCAACCCCAGTTCGAAGGCCAGACCAAGACCAAGCTCGGAAACAGCGAAGTGAAAGGCTTGGTTGAAAATCTGACCTACGAGAAGCTGTCCATCTTTTTCGAGGAAAACCCGAAGGTTATCAAAACGATCCTGGACAAGGTGCTCGAAGCGGCACGCGCTCGCGAGGCGGCCCGGCGGGCCAAGGAGCTGACCCGGCGCAAGGGGATCCTGAGCGATCACTCCCTCCCCGGCAAGCTGGCCGACTGTCAGGAACGGGACCCCGCCAACAGCGAGATCTTCATCGTCGAGGGGGATTCGGCCGGAGGCTCGGCCAAGCAAGGGCGGGATCGACGCTTTCAGGCCATCCTCCCCCTTCGGGGCAAGATTCTGAACGTCGAGAAATCACGCTTCGACAAGATGCTCGAGAACCAGGAGATCCGCACCATGATCTCGGCCCTGGGAACGGGCATCGGCAAAGATGAGTACAACCCGGAAAAGCTTCGGTATCACAAGACGATCATCATGACGGATGCGGACGTGGACGGGGCCCACATTCGAACCCTGCTCCTCACCTTCTTCTTCCGGATGATGCCCGAGCTCATCGAGCGCGGGAACCTCTTCATCGCTCAGCCCCCGCTGTACCGGGTGGTCATCGGGAAACAGGAGCGGTTTCTCAAAGACGACGAGAGCATGAATGCCTTCCTGCTCACGCGCGCCGCCGACAAACGCTCCGTTCTGCTTCCCGACCGCGAGCAGCCCCTGGCTCCCGAGCAGCTGATCAGTCTGCTCAAGATCTTCACGCGCTACGATGAATGGCTGGAGCGGCAGAGCCAGAAAGGGATGAAGAAGGGCCTTGTCGAGGAGGTCATCCGGATTTTCGGTGCCCGGAATCTGAACCCGGCCGATGAGGAAACCATTTCAATCCTCAAGGTCGAGCTGGAGCAGGCGGGCTACGAAGTCGCCTCGATCGAGCTTGACGAAGAGGAGCGCGGCTTCGACCTCGAGCTGTGGCAGTCCACCAACGGCCGGGAGCGCTACCGGCTGAGCTACGAATTCCTCCAGTCCGTCGAATTCAAGAAGCTCCTGGAGCTTTATCACCAGCTCGGTCCGCTCCACAAGACGCCCTATATCGTGAAAGACTCCCAAAACGAGCGGGCGTTCGACCACCCGAGGCTATTGTTCCAACACCTCATGGAAGAGGCTCGCAAAGGGGCCACCATCCAGCGGTACAAAGGCCTCGGTGAAATGAACCCGGAACAGCTTTGGGAAACGACGATGAATCCCGAAAAGCGAACCCTGCTGCAGGTACGCATCGAAGACCAGTACCTGGCTGACGAGCTGTTCACCACGCTCATGGGGGACCGCGTCGAGCCCCGTCGCGATTTCATCCAGGTCAACGCCCTGGACTTCCGCGAGCTTGATATTTAGACATTGCCGTAAGGAATCGTTTCATGGATCTGAAGACCATCAACATCGAAGACGAGATCAAACTGTCATATCTCGACTATGCGATGAGCGTCATCATCGGGCGGGCGATCCCGGATGTGCGGGACGGGCTCAAGCCCGTCCATCGGCGCATCCTGTATGCCATGCACGAGCTCGGGAACGACTACAACAAGGCGTACAAGAAGTCGGCCCGCATCGTCGGTGACGTCATCGGTAAATATCACCCCCACGGTGACCAGGCGGTTTACGACGCTCTGGTGCGTATGGCCCAGGACTTTTCCATGCGCTACCTGGTCGTCGACGGCCAGGGGAACTTCGGGTCCGTGGACGGCGATCCTCCCGCGGCCATGCGATACACCGAAGTCCGCATGCACCGTCTGGCAAATGAATTTATGCGCGACATCGAAAAAGAGACCGTCGCGTTTCAGCCCAACTACGACAACTCGCTCCTCGAGCCCACCGTGCTGCCCACGCGGGTCCCCAACCTGCTCTTGAACGGATCGTCGGGGATCGCCGTCGGCATGGCCACGAACATCCCCCCGCACAATATCCGCGAGCTGTGTCAGGGACTTCTCGCCGTGCTGGAAAATCCCGACCTCCCGCTCCCCGAGCTGATGCGTTACATTCCCGGCCCGGATTTCCCCACGGGTGGGTTCATCTACGGTCGGGAGGGTATCCGGGAAGCTTACGAGACGGGACGCGGGACCATCAAGATGCGCGCCCGGATCGACGTGGAAGAATCCGGCAAGCGGACGCATCTCATCGTCACCGAGCTGCCGTACCAGGTCAACAAGGCCAGGCTGCTCGAGCGGATCGCCGAGCTGGTGAAGCAGAAGAAGATCGAAGGCATCGTGGACATCCGGGACGAATCGGACCGCGAAGGGATGCGCATGGTGCTCACGCTCCGCCAGGGGGATGAGCCCAAGGTCGTCGAAAACCAGCTCTTCAAGCACACGGCCCTCGAGAGCTCCTTCGGCGTGATCAACCTGGCCGTTGTCGACAACAAGCCGGAGATTCTGCCGCTTCGGGATCTGTTGTTGAATTTCCTCAATTTCCGCCGTCAGGTGATCATCAAGCGGACCCAGTACGAGCTGGCCCAGGCGGAAAAGCGGGCCCACATCTTGGAGGGACTGAAACGCGCCCTGGATCATCTGGATGAGGTCATTCACCTGATCCGTACGGCCGCAAGCCCGTCTGAAGCCAAATTGCGCCTCATCGAGCGGTTTGAATTCAGCGAGGCCCAGGCTCAGGCCATTTTGGAGATGCGGCTGCAGCGGCTGACGGGCCTCGAGCGGGACAAGATCGTCGACGAGTACAACCAGATCTTGAAGGAGATCGAGCGGCTGCGGCAGATCCTGGCATCGCCGGCCATGGTGAATCTGGTCATCAAGGAGGAGATCGAGGAACTGCTCAACCAGTTCGGCGACCTGCGGCGGACGGAGATCGTCGCCGACGCCGGCG
>CALBZH010000721.1 GCA_937889795.1 uncultured Syntrophobacteraceae bacterium
TATGCAACACCCGTTATTTATCCTCTGACCATTTTGCCAGAGCGTTATCAATATCTTATTCTAATTAATCCCATGGCTTATATCGTTCACTCCATTAAGAATGCTCTCACAGAGGGTCGCATACCCCCTATTTGGCAAAACGCGACTTTTGCTTTTTTTATATTATTATTCTTAATCTTGAGTATAGCAATTTACCGAAGAGCTGAAATTAAAGTTGCCGAGTACTTATAATTCAAGGCAACCGGATCAACCATTTGCGGTTATCGAACGAAGCAAAGACCTGGTATGGCCATGGGCGAAAACGTTGCTATCAAAGTCACTGGTTTGAGCAAGACCTTCCTTATCCAGCACGAACGGATCATGACCCTTCGTGGACTATTTGTGAATATGCTCAAGAAGAAGACTTTTGAGCCGTTCAAGGCCCTGGACCAGGTCTCATTTGAGGTCGGGAAGGGTGAATGCATCGGCATCATTGGGCGCAACGGCTCGGGGAAGTCGACCCTTCTCAAGATCCTGGCGGGCATCTACCGAGGGGATTGCGGTGATATTTTGATTCGCGGGCGCATCTCCCCGTTTCTGGAGCTTGGCATCGGGTTCCATCAGGAGCTCTCCGGCCGAGACAACATCCGTCTCAACGGCGCGGTCTTGGGGCTGACCCAAAAGGAGATCTCCAAAAAATTCAATGAAATCGTAGCATTCTCGGAACTTGAGCGCTTCATCGACCAGAAGATCAAGAATTACTCATCGGGAATGCAGGTCCGGCTTGCATTCTCGGTAGCCGTCCATGTGGAGCGAGAGATCTTATTGATGGACGAGGTCCTGGCAGTCGGGGACGCCAACTTTCAACAAAAATGCCTGCGCGAATTTCAGCGGTACCGAGATCTGGGAAAGACCGTGGTCCTTGTGACCCATGACACCCGCTCCGTTCAACAATATTGTGACCGCGCCATGCTACTGCGCAATGGCCGGATTGAGAAGATCGGCAAACCGGAGGAAGTCTGCGCCCTTTATCACGCTCAAAACCTGGCGGATGAGCAGCAGACAATGATCCAGAGCCCAGGGAAAGACTCCTCGGCTCGATCGATTTAGGTGCCGGGAATCCGTCTAAGGTCAATCGTGGCCTTCGGGTACGCCCACGGAATCCCGACATAGGCAAAATGACTGAGAAGAAATGGAAGCCCGCACACTGTCCGATAGAGGTCCGACCCGTCGTCCAACGCTGCTCGTGGTGCCGTTTTACAGAAATCCGCATCTGGCTAAGCCCCTGCTTGAATCCTTGATCGGGTCGGCCGGCGAGCTTGAGAGACACCGGGCGTGCATCCGGCTCTATAACGACAGTCCGGATGACTTGGAGCTCAAGGAGGAGCTGGAGCGATGTGTGCGCAGTCGGGGCCCCTTGAATCTGACCCTCCATGAAAACGCGGAGAACCTTGGATTCGTCCGCACGGTTAATCATGCGCTCGATGAAGCCCGGCGCGATCGTCATGACGTGCTGCTGCTGAATTCCGACGCAATTCTGTTCCCGGGTGCCATCGACGAAGTGGTGGAAGTGGCGTACTCCGACCCCATGATTGGCTTTGTGAGCCCCAGGTCGAACAACGCGACCCTCTGCACTCTTCCTCATTCTTCCCAGGACCTGAATCTCAGCCCCAGTGAGGCTTTCAGGAGGTTCCAACAACTGGCGGGTCTTCTGCCGAGGCTGACCTATGCCCCGACAGCAGTTGGGTTCTGCCTTTTCATCAAGTGGACCATTCTGGCCGAGTTTGGGGGGTTCGATACCCGTTACGGGAGAGGATACAACGAAGAAAACGACCTGATCATGCGGGCAAACCGATGCGGCTACCGTGCCGCTCTGGCAAATCATGCGTTCGTGTGGCACGCGGGAGAGCAGTCCTTTGGTCAAACGGATGAAGGTCGACTGGCGATCGACAAGAGGAACACGAGGCTCCTGCTGTCGAGGTATCCGGAGTATCCAAGATTGCTCGAAGGATACGTTCATTCTCCTGAGTACGTGGCCGAAGAGCTTCTTGAAACCCTCAGTCCCGATTCCTGTGGCACGATCACGATCGGCTTTGATTTCAGCGACTTCGAGCCATGTCACAATGGGACGTTTGAAGCGGGAAAGCGACTCCTTGCATCGAGTGCTCATTCCTGGGAATCGGACATTCGACTGGTCGTATGGATGCACAAGGCGGCTTGGGACTTTCATGGCATCTCCCACTATCAACGAGCGATCAGGATAGACCCCGCGGATATGTCCCAGAAAGCTGCTGCCATCGTTCGGGTCGGACAACCGTTTGATAGGCGTGCGTTGGCGCGGTTGTACTTGCGGGCACCCGTTGTCGCTATTTTCATGTTGGATACCATCGCGAGCGACTGCGGGTATTTGCGGATCGAATTCGATCCGCTCATCTGGCATTTCGCAGTCAAATGGTCCGATGTCATCTTCACGAATTCCAGATTCACCTCGGAGCAGGTGTGCAGACGGTATGCTCTGGGCGCCAGGACCCGACTCGTTCCGACGCTCCATTCCGTATGCCCTGAAGAATATGCTTCGAGCCCATCCGAGATTGCGGATGCTCCAGACCACGGTCAAGGCCGGGTGCTCGTCATCGGCAATCGGTATGCCCATAAGGCCGTGGCGCCGACGGTCGACCAACTGGCCCGCGTGCTGCCAAAGGGGAGCATCGTGGCATTGGGATGCAGCGGTCTGGATCGCGAGGGAGTGGAATTCATCGAGAGTGGTGCATTGAGCGAGGCAAGAATGGAGCAGATCTTCTCAATGGTGGATGCAATTGTTTTCCCAAGCCACTATGAGGGCTTCGGTTTTCCCGTTCTTCATGCGCTTGCACGGTCAAAGCCCATCTTTGTTCGAAGAATTCCGACGTACCAAGAGATCCTCGAGAGGATCACGATCGGGAGCGAGAATGTGTACTGGTATGAATCCACCGAGGATTTGGCCAATTCTCTTGCTCGTGGCATTCCGTCTTGGCATGGGCCGGCGGCAGGGGGTGAAAAACCTGGGTGGGACCGTTCTGCCGGAGAGGTCCTTCGCACCATCCGAATGTGCATCCAACAGGTCCGGCACCCTGAGCTGGCCGAGAGATTGCGTTGGCTCACCGCCCTCTACCCACAGTGGAGCTCAATGGCAGGTCCCGAGGACTATAAGGCTGACCTGGCCGCTCGCGCGTTGGGAAATGGGGTTGCACGCCTTGCGAGCAAGGCGTTCTCCTGCCCACCGGTGTATGCTCTCACACGCCTTGCCTGGCGAGCGTACAGGATCGCTCGGGGAGCCTTCCGGGCAATCAGCCTTTGAATGGCCCCGCTCTGCCCAGCAAGCCATGCAGCACCCCCAACGTCATCATTCGCCAATGATCGAGACGTGGGCTGGCAAAAAG
>CALBZH010000722.1 GCA_937889795.1 uncultured Syntrophobacteraceae bacterium
CACCGAGATCTACACTCTTTCCCTACACGACGCTCTTCCGATCTCTGGAAGCCGGGGTCGGGGAAGCGGGCATACTTGAGCGTCGTCTCAACGGCCGCTTGCGGATTTCCCACGGCCTCGCGCCACCCCTTCAGGGAGGCCCTGAGAAAGCGGGTGACCATCTCCGGCCGCTCCTCGATGGCTCGGTCATTCGCGATGATCGTGTCCGAGAAGGAATGAATGCCGTATTCGTCCGGCCAGATCAGGTTGAGCCGAAGCCCCTTCAGGCGCAGACGGATGACGCCTGACGTGACGAAGGCGGCCGTCACGTCGACGTCACCACTCAAAAAGCCTTTGTACTCGGCGTCGTAGGGAACGAGTCTCACCCGGGAGAGATCCAGGCGGAGCCGTTTCATCAAGGCCAAGAACTGCAGCTCGAAATCCCGGACAGCCCCCGAGGTGCCGGCGACGGCCACGGTTTTGCCCGGGAATTGAGAAGGGCGCGCAATACCCGAGCTTTCCCGCGAGACGAAAACAACCCCGCTGCGCCGGTAGATGACGGCGATGGCCGTGAGAGGGGCCCCCTGGCTGCGTTTGAGAATCACGTCTTCCGGGGAGACCACGCCGAAATCGGCTCGCCCCGTAGCGACCGGCTCGGCGATATCGGTATCCTGCCCGCCTTCCAAAAAGGTGACCCGGAGATTTTCCTGATCGTAGTAGCCGTTTTCCAGAGCGACGTAAAAGCCGGCGAATTGAGCCTGGTGGATCCACTTGAGCTGCACCGTGATCTCGTCCGGGGGCGGCTTCGGCACGGGGTTGGTGCAGCCCGCAAGGAATCCGACCAACAGAAGCGACAAGCCCACGGAATAAGCTGCCCGGTTGTGTGCCGGCGTCATGCAAGGATCCTTCTCTTCTTCGTACGGCGCCACGCAGCGAGGCGAGGTGTGCTCAGAGAGCCTTCGTCGATCCGGTTCCTTCCGGGTGGACCGGGAGGAACTGCTCGATCTCAGCCATGAACGTCGTCGGGTTGATCGGTTTCTCGATGTAGCCGATACAACCGGCTTCCAAGATGCGCTCCCGGTCGCCCATCATGGCGTAGGAAGTCACGGCCACAATCGGGATGCAGCGCGATTCCTCGTTCTTCACCAGTTCATGGGCGACGGCATACCCATCCATGACCGGCAGCTGAATATCCAACAGGATGAGGTCGGGTCTCAGCTTGCGGGCCAGCGCGATCCCGGTTTCTCCGTCCCGTGCCTGAATGACGCGGTAGCCGTACTGCTCCAGAATGAAGGTCACAAGGTACGCGTTGTTCTCATTGTCCTCGATCACCAGAACCGTTGCGCTCATGGCGGCGCTCCTCCGAGCGGCAGGGTGAAGATGAAGCGGCTTCCTTTGCCCCATTCGCTTTCAACCCGGATCGCACCCCCCATCCCTTCCGCCAGCCGCTTGCAGATGGAAAGTCCCAGACCGGTGCCCTCATACTGGCGCATGATCCCTGTATCCACTTGCCGGAAGGGTTTGAAGAGCGTATCCACGTCTTCAGGACGGATGCCGATGCCGGTGTCGATGACTCGGGTCACGAGCCACGCGTTTTCAACCTGGCTTTCGATGCGAATCTCGCCCTGTTCGCTGAATTTGACGGCGTTGCTGAGCAGGTTTGTGAGGATCTGCTCGACCCGTCGCCGATCGCCGACGATCGGTCCGATCGTCGGCGCGATCACGGCGCTCAGCGCCAATCCCTTCTTCGCAGCCAGAGGAGCGATCCTTTCAAGGCTGCTCCTGATCGTCGTCGGCATGTCGAACGGATCGCTGGCAAGATCGAGCTGGCCTGCTTCAATCTTGGAAATGTCGAGCACGTCGTTGATCAGCTCCAGCAGATGGCGTGCGCTGTCCTGCACCATGGTGAGCTGCTTTTTTTGCTCGCCGGTCAACGGCCCCACCAACCCCATGAGCAGGATGCCGGTGAAGCCGATGATGGAGTTCAGCGGGGTGCGAAGCTCATTCGACATGGTCGCCAGGAAGGCCGACTTGAGCCGATCCGACTCCTCGGCACGATCCCGCGCCACCGCCAGCTCGGCGGTTCGCTCCGCCACGCGCTGCTCCAAATCCGTCGCATGGTGCTGCAAGTCCTCGTGAAGCCGTCGGATTTCCTCTTCCGCCCGCCGGCGTTCGGTGATATCCGTGCCGACGCTCAGAATCTCGGCCACCTGTCCCCGGCTGTCCAGCACGACCCGATTGGTCCAGCTGATCCAGACGCGCTCCCCGTTGCGGCGCATGTTCTCGTTGACGTTCTGCTCGAATGCTTTCGGGTCTGCGCAGATTCGTTCCATGAGCTGCTGCAGGTCGCGGCCGTCGGTTTCTTCGGTCGGGACGATGGTGCCAATCACATGGCGGCCCAAGATTTCTTCGCTGGAGAAGCCGAAGAACCGTTGTCCGAATTCATTGAGGAAGGTGATCTCTCCCGAGGATGTCCAGCGCAAAATGATGCTGTTGGCCTGTTCCACAAGCTCCCGATACTTGCGCTCGCTTTCGCGCAACGCCTCCTCGACCTGCTTGAGCTCAGTCACGTCCTGAAGGATCTCGATGCTCCCGCTGCGCCGTCCCTCAGGACGTGACTGAGCTCAAGCATG
>CALBZH010000723.1 GCA_937889795.1 uncultured Syntrophobacteraceae bacterium
TGAGGCGCTCAACCGCGATGCCCCCTGACTTCCCTTGCCCGGTTTATCAGATAAATCCTGGTGCTCAGTCACTTCCTGTTTTAATTTTCAGCGGGAAGGCCATCGTGGTCGTTTCGAATGGACGGCAGGGCTTCATAAATCGTCCCGTGTGCCATGCCCGCAGTGCCCGGAAGCCGAAATCGATCCACGACCGACCGATTCTGCAGATACCACCAAAGCATGATCAGTGCGAATGAAAAGAAGGGACACAAGGAGCGTCCATGAAGGAATTCGACTTGAACACACTCGCGGAATTCGACGGGACCGATGGAAAACCTGCTTATGTGGCCGTGCAGGGCAAGGTCTACGATGTCACCCGAAGCAAGCTTTGGAAAGACGGCACCCACCAGAGGCGGCACCGTGCTGGGGAAGACCTGACCGATGATCTTGAAGGCGCGCCCCACAAGCCGGATGTTCTTCTGCGCTTCCCACAGGTAGGCGTGGTCCGCTCGACATGACCGCAGTCAGCGACGAGGCCGAGGGGCAGGCTGAGGAGGCGGCAGGGTCGGGGCTCCTCGAGGATCGTGACATCCGGCGGTTTCGCCTCTTTGGATGTGCAATCCCCTAAGCTGCTGCCAAGGCGCGCCACGAGGGTGTCGGCCGCGGAGACGCGGAAGCGCTGAAGCAGACCGCAAGAATCAGGATCAGTCGAGCGTTGTCACCGTCAGAGGGTCACTGCGGACTGGCGACTGATCTTCACGGCGCAGAGCTTACCGCACATGGTGCACGCTTCCCTGTCCTGGGCCATCTGCGCTTTTTCCCGCACCAAGGGTGGGTCGATGGCTTCACGGATCATGCCCTCCCAGTCGAGGTCCCGCCGGTATTCGGACATGCGGCGGTCCCACTCGATGGCCCCGGGAAGCCCTTTGGCGATGTCGGCCACGTGGGCGGCAATGCGCGCGGCCATGACGCCGACATGGACGTCGTGGGCATTGGGCAGGCCCAGGTGCTCCGCCGGCGTCACATAGCACAGAAAGTCGGCCCCCGCCGCGCCGGCAATGGCGCCGCCGATGGCCGAAGTCAGATGGTCGTATCCGGGGGCGATGTCCGTTGGAAGGGGTCCCAGCACATAGAAGGGCGCTCCGTCGCAGAGTCGCTTTTGCATCAGGATGTTCGGCTGAATCTGGGGCAGCGGCACATGGCCCGGTCCCTCGATCATGACCTGTACCCCCTTGGACCGTGCCCTCTTGGCGAGCTCTCCCAGAATCAACAGTTCTTCGAGCTGAGCCCCGTCGGTTGCGTCGACCACGGTCCCGGGCCTGAACCCGTCCCCAAGACTCAGCGTCACATCGAATTTGTGAGCAATGGTCAGCAAATCGTCGTAGTACTGAAAGAGTGGATTCTCCTTCCCGTTCTTGCGCATCCAGTACATGTGAATCGACCCGCCGCGACTCACACACGGCATCAGTCGCTCGTAGGCGTCCAGCTTTTTCACCGAAGCCAGCGTCACCCCGCAATGGACCGTGATGTAGTCAAGCCCCTCCTCGCATTGCCGTTCGATGCTGCGCAGAAGCTTTTCGCCGTCCATGCTCTCCAGGGGCTCGTCCCGCAGGACCATTTCGGTCGCGAGCCCATAAATGGGCACGGCCCCGACCATGACGGTGGAGTGGTCCAGGAAATAGCGGCGCAGAGCAGTCAGGTCGCCCCCCGTCGACAAGTCCATGATCGAGTGGGTCTGTGCGTCGAGGGAAGCTCGGAGCTTTTCGGCCTCCAAATCCAGGCTGAAGCATTCCCCGCTGCTCCCGAGGTTCGCGTTGACCTTGGTCTTGAGACCGGCGCCGATGGCGTAAACGTTCTCGAATGGGTGGTTGCGGTTTTTGGGAAGCACGGCTCGCCCGGCTGCGATGAGCTCCCTCAATGCTTCGGCGCTGATGGGTTCTCCCTCAACAGCCCGCCGCATTTCTTCGGTGACGACCCCCGCTCGAGCGTGGTCCAGCTGCGTAATCATCGATTCCTCCTTAATGCGAATACCCGTGCCTATAGCGGCGCGGAAAACGGCAGGCGACCTCGGCACAAACGGGCGACAGAGCTCCCTTAATCCTTTGCCGATTCCCACGCCAGTATGATTTGGACCATACCCCCTCTGTCCGTCTCAGGTTGTCGTCTTCCTTTTTCGTTTGGACAGCTCAAAACCACATCGTTCCCGGTTCAAAAGGGCAGCTCGACATTCCAGCCCTCCATGTCCCTGCCGACTTGTGCAACCATAAAAAAAGACCGATTCCTCGCCGGAAACGGTCTGAAAAAACGAAGCGCCTTTTCAGCCATTTCCCTCCGCTGGAACTACCCAGATCAGGTGCATAAGGGTCTTTTCTCAGCCTGTTTTGCAGGCACCCCTAACGGCTGTTCGAATGAATATTAGCTTCCGCCTGTTTGGTTGTCAAACGGGGTTATTCGTGAGGTACTGAACATGCCTCCCCTCGTTAGGGTATGTTCACCAACGAATCCCCTAACAAGAGGACTCCGATCTCATCCTGTCGGAGGTATCGTATATAGACCACACGTGCGAGGTCGGGCTTCTACAACTGGACCGACCCAGTCCGTGCGGTCGATCATATTTTCTTGTTTTACAACGCTTGCTCGAACCCGCACATTCCAGAGATTGGCCAGCGATTGGATAAATTCGGAGCCAACATTGCCCAAGGCCACAAGACATCCATGGAGCTCCACCAATGCGTTATCCGCAAAGTAGTCGCTGAGCACGGCAAGTTCTGCCCGATCCGACTCCGTGAAGCAGGCCCCGCCGGCAACACACTGCATTCCAACGTTGCCGTGACCCCATATGCGCAGCTTCTTGATGGAAAATAATGGGGTAATCTGTATGATCCTGCAAACCATTTGTCTGACAATACCGGGACACGGCCACATGTCAATGAAGTTTGTACAACCTTTTTGGCTAAGACTTTCTTTAATGTCTTTGGCTGTTTCTTCATATTGATGGTCAATCACGTCGATCACCATCGATGCCTCCCTTGCTTTGTATCAAGTGAGCTTCTCTATCAGACGTCTTCTCATTATGGCTCATCCAAAGACAATTTCCCGATTCCCGATTCTGATGCTCCTTCGTCTGTTTCGGCGACGTGAATAATGCTAGTCCTAACCGTTCGAACAGGCTCTCCCTTTTTCTGGCATGGCAGATTCAGGCCACATCGCCATTTCTCGCTTAACCTGCTCTCACACTGCCAGAAGTGTCTATGGATTCACCTGGCCCAGGATCTGGAGTGTCTTTCCCGCATCGCCGATCTGGCGGATCCGCACCCAGGATGATCCATGCGCGGTCAGCTTGCACTTGAGGTATTTGGCCGTGACCGGAGCGAACTTGAGCTCCTGCCATCCGCCTGTCTTTGCCATCCGAATGTTCTGCGTCTCGACCCTGCACGCCGACTTGAACGAGCCCGTCGGGGAGTCGTCGGCGACCAGGAGCTCCACGGACTTGATGTTGCTCGCGCTGGTTTCTCCGATGTAGATCCTGATCGTGTCGAAGGTTGCCGTCTTATCGCCCTTGAACCCGTACACCGCGTGCTCGCTCTCGCTCGTGTAGGGATCGACATCTCCAAGGAGCAGCTTCTCCCACTTGTCGTTGGGGGCCGTGATCAGTTCCGCATACTCCGCTGTCAGGATGTCCACCTTCTTCACTTCCGGTGGGGTGGGCGGCGTCGGTTGCGGCGTTGCCGCCTCTGGCGACGGATTCACCTGGCCCAGGATCTGGAGTGTCTTTCCCGCATCGCCGATCTGGCGGATCCGCACCCAGGATGATCCATGCGCGGTCAGCTTGCACTTGAGGTATTTGGCCGTGACCGGAGCGAACTTGAGCTCCTGCCATCCGCCTGTCTTTGCCATCCGAATGTTCTGCGTCTCGACCCTGCACGCCGACTTGAACGAGCCCGTCGGGGAGTCGTCGGCGACCAGGAGCTCCACGGACTTGATGTTGCTCGCGCTGGTTTCTCCGATGTAGATCCTGATCGTGTCGAAGGTTGCCGTCTTATCGCCCTTGAACCCGTACACCGCGTGCTCGCTCTCGCTCGTGTAGGGATCGACATCCCCGAGGAGCAGCTTCTCCCACTTGTCGTTGGGGGCCGTGATCAGCTCCGCATACTCCGCCGTCAGGATGTCCACCTTCTTTGGCTCCGGTGAGGTGGGTGGAGCGGGCGGCGGAGTAATGGCCTTAGTCACCGTCACCGGTTTGGGCTCCGGTTTGGCGTCCGCCAGCAGGGGCGCTTTGTACTCCTTACTGCCGGTGGCCTCGCCGTATTTGAGCTGGACGCGGTGCTCGGCACCGTCACCGGGCAGGTTCGACGTGTAATAGATGTTGTATTGCCCTGCCAGTTGCTCTCCTATTCTTGCGTAGAGCGCTTTGAGCTCCTGCGGCTGGGGAGCGATGAGGTTTGCACCCCCGGTCTCATCCGCTACCTTCCGGAGTGTCGTTTCATCGATCTCGGTTCCGACGCCAATGGTGTAGATGGGGACGTTAACCTCGCGAGCGAGTGCCAGGACGTCGTTGACGGAATGCTTGCTCAGCTGCCTGCCCGCTCCGTTGTCATCCGCGCCGTCGCTAAGGAGCGTGATCACCTTGCGGCCGGGTATCGCTTTCAGCATCTCGACCGAAGTGTAGAGTGCATCGTAGAGGGCGGTGTCGCCGCGCGCGATGGTGGCGTCGATGGCAGCTTTGGCGCTCTGGCGGTCTCCGCCGGTGCTGAGTACCTTCACCTCACGGGCAAAGCTCAACACCTGCACTCGGTCTTCACGGTTGAGCATGTCGATGAAGCTCTTCGCCGCGACCTGCGCATCCGTCATGCGTTGTCTCATCGAGCCGCTGGCATCCAGGGCGATAACCGCGTTAAGCTGGGTGAGCTTCGGGACGACGGTGAGCGGCGCTTGATCAACCTCGTCTTCGCGAACGCGGAAATCTGCCGCGCCAAGGCCTTTGAGCGGCACACCGTCTCTTGAAACGAGCGCGAAGATGGTGACCTTCGGGAAAGCAGAGGTGTCGATCTGGTTGATCACAACCTGGGCGCCGGCTGCTTTTTGCCGCCCCTCAACGCTGCGGGACACTGCCTCATCCTGCGCTTTGGTCAGCGAAGCGGAGAAAAGAAGCAAGGGAAAGCAGATGATCACTGTTCTGAATGTGTGGGTGTTCATAGGGTCCTCCTCCTTGAAGCAGGTAACCGATTGACAAAACAACAGGAATCGATCGAGGGTTATCGTCTGCCCTTCGTCGTGCCCAACCTTGATTCAAAGATGAAGAGCAAGCTTAAGGGCTTCTTCAGGCACCTGTTTCGTGAGTCTACATCAACTGAATCCGCGCAAGCGCTAAAGAACATGTTTGGCAGCTCTATTGTGCAAATAGACTCTGTCCAATTTCAAAGATACCAGCGGGATGGAAGGCAGGTGGAGGGTAACGACCGCGTTCGAAGCCCGGCTATGGAAAAGAAAGGAGCTCCGACACGAAAATGCCATTTCAAGTGAAGAAACGATCCCTGGGATCCAATGTAAATTTAAACAGAGCGAGCAGCCCACACTCAATAGGGAATTCTTCTCATTTTCCTGGGATTTTTACTCAGTTGAACAGGAAGAGCCACCAATCCTTTATCGGTGCCCTATCTCACTCAAACTCTGACCCGGGAAGAACCTGAAATGAGGATGGAATTAAAACTCTTGACAAAATCGGTCCTTTTACATCTAATAGAATTGTTAATATTTCCAATAGGTTGCAGCATATCTTAATAGGTCCCAACCATCGCCTAGTGTGGCTGAGCAAAGGTCTGATCAAGGTCGCGTTGAAGAGACATCTTAAGGAGAAAGACGACACAATTGATTGTTTGATCGAATTGTAATGAGTGTGCTTCAATATTATCGGATAAATGTGTTAAGTATTTTAGACCTTATACATGGTATTGCACTAGATTATACATATACTCATGGAATCTCATGCCAACGCACTTCAGTACCTATATCAATCAATGCTCGACGACTTGAATCTCTGCTTTTCGTCACTCAGGGCTGAAATGAATTGATTTCCCCTTTTCGTAGTATTTTAGAGCTGTTCATTCTTAACTTTTACTGGTTACGACCAATCTTACTGTATTCATAGATCCCAGGCAAGAATTGCACAAACTGGCAAGGATACCTTATGGATATGATGCCGACATTGCAGAAGCTAAAACTGAGATCTATTGCTAAAGGTCAGGTACTCATAAAGGCTGGCGATACGGACCGCATTGCATATTTCATTGTTGATGGAGCATTTAAGGTTATTCGAGATATCGAGGGCATGACCCGGAGGGTTTACTATTGTCTACCGGGAGACTGGGTCGGCGAAATTGCATTGCTTAGAAAAAAGCCGCGAACGGCATCGGTGATCGCAATTCAGCCTTCCATCGTCATCAGCCTCGATGAGACGATCTTGGATTCCTTGTCCATCCCCAGCCAGCTCGAGATTTACAAGAAGCTCAGCGAGCTTGCTGCAACGCGGATCAACACGATGAATGAAGAGCTGACCGAAGTCTACCGACAGATCGACTCGGACGTGAGGGATGCAGCCAAGTATTTGGAGTCACTTTTGCCCCCTCGCATAACGGATGGAACGGTCAAGGCAGACTGGTGCTTTTTGCCTTGCCGCAGACTGGGAGGAGATGCCTTTGAGTATTTCTGGCTCGATAAAGACCTTTTCGCTGTTTATCTGATGGATGTCTGCGGCCATGGCGTGAAAGCCGCACTCTTTTCGTCAACTATTTTTAATACCATTCACACCGGCAGGTCTCGAGGCATCGACCTGTCTTCCCCAGGCCACGTCTTGACATCCCTTAGCGAGCTTTTCGGCGTGGATCCGCATGACTTCATGTATTTCAGCATTTGGTATGGAGTCTATGACCAGGGAAAACGACAGCTTCACTATGCCAGCGCGGGCCATCCCCCTGCACTATTGTGGCATGGCGATACAAGCACAGGCTGTCAACTCCAGCCACTCTCGACGCCAGGTGCCTGCATCGGCCTTTCTCAGAATGTCTCTTATGAGGCCTCGACTGTGGACGTTCCTCCCGCAAGCCAGCTGATCCTTTACACGGACGGGGTATATGAGCGGATCCGAGACGACGGCAGCATGTGGACGCGCGAAGAGTTCCTTGAGGTCATGAGCAGACAGCTTGAGTCCTCCCGTTTCACTCTCGATTGGTTCCTGAACTATGCGGGCCATCTTCAGGGCCAATGGAATTTCATGGACGATTTTACGCTTCTCCAAATCCTGCTGGATTAGCCAGCCCCATCACATGGTTGCAGTTTCGAGAACCCGAGCATGGTACGTGGTGAATTGCCCCCCCGTGAGTCCCCCGCCATTGCGAGGGAGATCTCACGGTTTATCTCGCCTGTCCGCCGCGGTTTGCTCACCGCCCATTCGTCTAATCCAGGTCCGCATGGTAGCTTTGAATGGACTTCACCGTACTCTTCCCGCGCTGGAAGGCTTCAATGCCGCGTGCGGCGGCTACGGCCGCGGCCGTTGTGGTGATGTAGGCCACCTTGTACTTGATCGCGGCTTTCCGGATGTACGAATCGTCATACTGGCTGAGTCGCCCCTCGGGTGTGTTGATCACCAGCTGGATCCGGCCGTTTTTGATCGCGTCCACAATGTTGGGACGACCCTCGTGGAGCTTGTCGATGACCTCCGCCTCGATCCCGTTCTCGCGCAAGAACTTGTGCGTGCCCCTCGTGGCGAGGACGTCGAAGCCCAATGCGCGGAATCGGCGTGCGATCTGGAGGGCGCCCTGCTTGTCGCGGTCGGACACGGTGAGAAGAACCGTCCCACTGCCGGGCAGGTGCTGCTGCGCCGCTTCCTGGGCTTTCCAGAATGCCATTCCAAAGGAATCGGCCAGCCCCAGCACCTCGCCTGTCGAGCGCATTTCCGGTCCCAGCACCGGATCGACCTCCGGGAACATGTTGAAGGGAAAGACAGCTTCCTTGACCCCGAAATGAGGGATGGGCCGCGACCTGACAATGCTCAGGTCCGCCAGGGTTTTCCCCAGCATGATCTGCGTGGCGAATCGCGCCATGGGAATGTTGCAGACCTTGGAGACGAGGGGCACGGTGCGGGAAGCACGCGGATTGGCTTCGAGCACGTAGACCGTGTCCTTGGCGATGGCATATTGAATGTTCATCAATCCAACGACGCCGAGCTCGATGGCGATCTTCCGGGTGTACTCATAGATCGTTTCCAGGTGGCTGGCCGGGATACTGATGGGCGGAATGACGCACGCCGAATCCCCGGAATGAATCCCCGCAAGCTCGATGTGCTCCATCACCGCCGGCACGAAAGCATCCTGTCCGTCGGCGATCGCATCCGCTTCGGCCTCGATGGCGTCCTCAAGGAATCGATCGATGAGAATGGGGCGATCCGGAGTCACCCCCACCGCCGTCTGGACATACTGGCGCAGCATGACTTCGTCGTAGACCACTTCCATCCCCCGGCCTCCGAGCACATAGGACGGCCGAACCATCAAGGGATACCCGATTCGCTCCGCCACTTGAAGCGCTTCGTCCAGGTTGCTCGCCATCCCCGACTCCGGCATGGGGATTCCAAGCTCCTCCATGATCTTGCGGAACCGGTCGCGGTCCTCGGCGAGATCGATGGTCTCGGGGGTCGTCCCCAGAACCTTCACGCCGGCCTCGGCAAGCTGCTTCACGATGTTGAGCGGCGTCTGCCCCCCGAATTGGACGATGATGCCTTCGGGCTTCTCCTTCTCGTAGATGGAGAGCACATCCTCCACGGTGAGGGGCTCGAAGTAGAGCTTGTCGGATGTGTCGTAGTCCGTCGAAACCGTTTCCGGGTTGCAGTTGATCATGATGGACTCAAACCCGGCATCCCGAATGGCGAAGGCCGCGTGCACGCAGCAATAGTCGAATTCGATGCCCTGACCGATCCGGTTGGGCCCCCCCCCGAGCACCATGATCTTGCGACGGTCGCTGACCGGCACCGTGTCCGGCCCGTTATAGGTGGAGTAATAGTAGGCCGCGTTCTCCACGCCGCTCACGGGGACCGCCTGGTAGCTCTGAACAAGCCCGATGGCCTTCCTGCGAGATCGAATCTCCTTTTCGGGAATGTCCAGGAGTCTTGAGAGGTAAGCATCCGCAAAACCATCCTTCTTTGCCGCAACGAGCAGCTCGTCCGGCAGCTCGCCCCCCCGGCATCTCAGAATCTGCTCCTCGCGCTCCACAAGCTCCTGCATCTGTTCGATGAACCAGGGCTTGATGTGGGTCTTTCGGTAGAGGTCGTCCACCGCTGCCCCCTTGCGCAAGGCCTCGTACAGGATGAACTGCCGCTCGCTGGTCGGCTCGGCGAGCAGCTCCATGAGCTCTGGCAGGGATTTCTCGTGAAAATCCTTGGCGAAGCCAAGGCCAGAGCGCCAGATCGGAAGAGCACACGTCTGAACTCCAGTCACGAGTGGATATCT
>CALBZH010000724.1 GCA_937889795.1 uncultured Syntrophobacteraceae bacterium
CCTGGCCTCGACGGCCACGCATCTCCAGTTTTTCGCCATGAAAACAATCTCCAATCAGACCCTGTAATCCATCGGCCGCCCTATCTCCGTTCGCGTCGAGAGGCTTCTTTTATGCGCAAAGGGGGGTGGCGGTCAAACGGGATCGAGCATGCAGGTGCCAATTGCACCCGCCAACATTTCAGGATAGTGTTAATACGTTAGGCACAGGTTGGCTGTTGGCCAACTGGCTCCGTGCAGGTTTCTTCGCGGACGAGCGGGATTTGTGAGCTGCACCTGCTCTGCGTCTCGAGCGCATCACGGACTGTCGTCCCAAATCTTTCAGGAGGCACCATGCGAATCAAATTCGAAAGAGCTTTGGCGTTGTTGTTGTTCTTGGCCCTGTGCGGTCATCCGATGGCCGCTTCCGCGGATGTTTTCATGAAGCAGCGGCACCATACGGATGGTTTTCAGATGATGGGGCAGACGCAGCCGCCGCGTGATACGACCCAGAGCATTTGGATGACCGAGGACAAGGCGCGCAGTGATGGCGACAAGCAGTCGATCATCATGAGACTCGACACGGGCATGGTCTATTTCCTGGACCATACGCAGAAGGCCTATCAGGAAATGCCCATGGACGCCTCTCGGATTGCCGACCAGATGGGCAATGATCGTCGGATGAGTCGGGAAGACCGTGCGAATATGGGCAGAATGGCCCAGAACATGATGAAGATGAATGTCACGGTCACCGAGACGGGCGAGAAGAGACGCATCGGCGACTGGAATTGCCGCAAGTATCTTCAAACGGTGGAGATGTTCATGGGGCCCTCCAATTCCGAAGTGTGGGCGACCGAGGACATTAAAGTCGATCAGAATCTCTACGCACGCTTCAGCGGTGCGCTGTTGGGCTCTAATCCAGGCGCGAAAGACAACATGGACGCCATCATCCGCGAAATGAAGAAGATTAAGGGTGTGCCCGTCCTCACCACAACGACGGCGACCATGATGAAGAGCACCGTCAAGAGCACGATGGAGCTCCTGGAATTCAAAGAAGGTCGTGCCCCGGCCGGTATCTTCGAGATACCGAGCGGCTATACGAAGAGAGAGATGGCGGCCCCCGAGGAGGGTGGACGACGTCAGCCTCGGCGCAACTGAGACCGAATGTCCTGGGGAGAGGAGTAGTGGTTTGGTTTTTCGGCGTAACACACGGGTGGGCGTCTATGTGGATGTGGCAAATCTTGCCCGCAATGGTGGGTACGGGATGCGCTACGATGTGCTGCGGGAGTTTGCATGCCGCGGGGACGCCGAGCCCGTGAGGCTCAACGCCTACGTCAGCTTCGATCCGGAGCGGGCTGAGCAGGACGCCGCCTACCGCGAGGGGCAGTATGCATTTTATTCCCTCCTGCGGGATTTTGGATACAAGGTGATCCAGAAGAACGTCAAGTGGTACACGGACGAAAGTGGCAACCGATTTGGCAAAGCGAACGCCGATCTTGACATGGCCGTGGATGCGCTGCTCCAGTCGGAAAACCTCGATCGAGTCGTGCTTGCAACGGGAGATGGCGATTTTATCCGGGTCGTTCAAGCGCTGCAAAACAAGGGGTGCCGGGTGGAAATCCTGGCGTTTGAAAATGTCTCCGCAGATCTTAGACGGGAAGCCGACTTCTACGTTTCCGGGTACCTGATTCCCAATCTGACTCCCATCGCCTCGGCGCGCAAAGGACCCGCCTGGGGCGAAGTGGGGTCCCGCCTTCGCGGCGTGTGCTACAGTCACACGGGCAAAGGGTATGGCTTTCTCCGGTACATCAAGACCATTTCTTCTGAGTTGTGGAAAACCGATTCAAGGCAAGTCAATTCCCCGTATGAAAGCGTCTTTTTCCATGATTCCCAGTTGCCCGAAGAGGTGCATGTGTCGGACCTGCCAAGCCGGCACCTGATTTTCGAGTTTGAGCTGGCGAAGGCGGAAGGGCGCGAAGGGAGTCTCCAGGCCATGGGTCTTCAGCTTATCAGCCCCCGCCGCAAGAATCACCACTGAGCCAATCTCTGACTCACACCTTTTCGTAGACGTCCGGCCGCCGATCCTGGAAACAGGGAATGTGCTTGCGAAATGCCTCCATCTCATTGAAATCGAGCTGGGCCAACACCTGAGACTCATGGCCGTTTCCCTGAGCCAACAGAGCGCCCAGGGGAGAGATGATCGCGGAAGCGCCCCCGTACCGAAGGTCTCCTTCCGAGCCGCAGCCATTGCATCCCACGACGAACATCTGGTTCTCAATCGCTCTGCAGCGCAGCAGGAGGGACCATTGCTCGATGCGGGGCAGGGGCCAGTGGGCCGAAACGCACAGGATCTCGGCGCCACGCAGAGCCAGCAGTCTGGGGAGCTCCGGGAAGCGCAGGTCATAGCACGTGATGATGCCTAGTCGTCCCGCCTTGGTGTCACAGACGAGAGACCGATCTCCCGGGGCAAAGTGATGGTCCTCCCCGTGGAGGGTGAATAGGTGCGTCTTTCGGTAAGCACCGACCACGGTGCCGTCTGCGTCGACGACGAAGTTTGTATTGTAGATGAGCCCGTCTTCTAGATCGGGGAGACTGCCGACGATGACCATTTCATATCTGCGGCACCACTCACGGACATGAGAGAGGATGCCGGGAGTCGCTTGGGCTTGCACCTTGAGCTGACCGTAATCGAAGCAGCACGACCACATTTCGGGGAGCACCAGCAGTTGACAGCCTTTATCGGCAAAATGGGGGAGCGTGGCTTCGACCTTGAGCACATTACTGTCTGGCCTGCCGGGAGCGACCTCCCACTGAAAACAGCCGGTAATGATCGGATGCATGCAAGTCTCCTCATCGAGTCTTTCATTCAGACCCTTCTGGAAATGGGCCGTCTGCCGTGGCAAAAAGTCCTACCAGGATGACGCATTCAGACGATCATAGCATGGCACCAGGCGGACCGACAGCGCGGCATGCCTGTCGCGGGATCTTTTCCATGGACACCCGATGCGACCTGATGTAGATGTTTTCTTGTCCAGTAAACCGGCCGCTTCGAGCGCCTTCCCTGATTATCACAAAACCGTTTCTCTCGGGGGTCACCATGTGTTGTTGTTCCCGTCCGAAAGCCACCCTTCTGTCCTGCCTCGGCCTGTTGATGTGTGTGTCGTTTTGGGGATGTGCCACGTCCGAGACCGCGCCTGGAGGTCCTGGGAAAGGGGGAGCGGCAGTGTCCAAAGGCGGGGAAGGGGCTGGGACGCCATCGGTCCTTCAGGCCAGAAGCGGGCACGCGATCATGGCGGTACCCTACTATCCGCCCCCTGCCAAAATGGATCTGTGTGGGGAGGTTGTCCCTCTGCAGAACCAGGAGGTTCTGGAGCGCTTCGACAAAGAGTTTACGCTGGTCGTTTACAACCATGCGCAGGTCTATTTGTGGCTCAAACGGATGGAGCGTTACTTTCCCTGGATTGAGGAGCGGCTGCGCTCCTACGGGCTGCCCGATGATCTTAAATATGTAGCGGTGGTGGAAAGCGATCTCGTTTCCAATGCGTGCTCGCCCAAAGGGGCCGCGGGACCCTGGCAGTTCATGCCTGCAACGGGCTCCGCCTACGGTCTGAGCCAGACGGATGGCTGTGACGAGCGGTACGATTTCGAGCGGGCGACCGAGTGCGCTTTCCGCTACTTGAATGACCTTTACAAACGTTACCGAAACTGGACGGTGGCCATCGCGACGTACAACTGCGGCGACAAGCGCATCCAGGAGCAGATGCGGACGACGCGGGACTATTACGCTATGAGGCTTCCAACGGAGACGGAGCGTTACGTGCTGCGCATCCTGGCGGTCAAGGCAGTGCTGGGCAATCCCGGGGCGTACGGATACAACCTGCCCAAGGGCCAGGGGTACCCGCCGATCAAAGCCGATCGAGTCAACGTGAGCTTGTCCTGCCCCCTTCCGATGCATGCGGTTGCCGAGGCGACCGGAACAACGGTCCGGGAGATCCAGCGACTGAACCCGGCACTCCGCAAGGAGGAAATTCCCAGAGGTGCTCGGGAGATCAAGGTACCCGAAGGGCAAGGGAAAGGTCTTGAGCGCAGCCTCGACAGCGTCAGAAGCAAGGCGGTGACGGAAGAGCCGAGCAGGACGGGCGAGAGCTCCGGAAATGACGAGGACGAGACGCCCGATCTCCAGCGCTCTCCGGATACGATCGCTCCGTGGAAGAAGCCATCGTCCAAAACAGCTGCCTCGGCAGCATCCGGAGAAAAGCAGGTGGCGAGGAAGGCTGGGTCGCGAAAAGCCGGGGGCTCAAAGACCGGAGCCATTGCGAAGAAGCAATCGCCGGAAGTGGCCAAGTCTCAGGCAAACAAGTCCAAGAAGCCCTGAAGATCAGCAATCCGCAGGGTCTTATGCTATAAAGCGCTGGAGCTGTCCATGGCCTCGGCCGATATTCCCTTGAAAATGTTTGGGGAAACCGGAAGACGCGTTTCGGCTGTCGGTTTAGGGGGCGAAGGCGTCC
>CALBZH010000725.1 GCA_937889795.1 uncultured Syntrophobacteraceae bacterium
AATCCAGACGAACGGCCAGGCCAAAGGGGGAGGCAGCGAAGAGAGACAAGCCCGCGCGGTCCGAAGCGGGCCCCAAACCGAAGCCGTCGGCATCCCGGAAGTCTGGCTTCAACAACCCGTTCGAAGAAGCCTTCAAAAAACGGTGAGACCCGTGAAGCACGGCAGAAGTCAGTGCTTGAGGGTGAAATCCGCCCCGTTGGGAGTGACGACATGGGTGAAAGCAAGAAATGCGAGCGTCGGCCGTTTTCCGAAACCATGATCGAGGTGCTGAACGCAGGTGCCGTCAACCTGGCCCTGGCGATCGGGTATCGAACGGGGCTCTTGGATGTGCTCGACACCTTCGACAGTCCGCGTCCCGTGTCGCATATCGCGGAGAAAGCAGGCCTCAGCGTGCGGTACGTCCAGGAGTGGCTGGGAATCGTGACCAGCGCAGGGATCGTCACGCTCTCCATGGAAGGGGGCGAAAGTTTCTTTCAGCTGCCAAGAGAGCATGGGGACCTGCTCACCCGGCGAGCCGGCAGCTCCAACCTGGGTGTGTATACCCAGGAAATCCCGCTCCTCACGACGATTGCACTCGAGTCCGTCATCCAAGGGTTCTACACGGGGGAGGGTGTCGACTATGAGTGCTATCCGCGCTTTCAAGCCTTCATGAGCGGTCTGGCCGAAGCCAAGCACCAGCAGATCCTGATCGACCGCTTTCTGCCGTCTTTTGAAAACGGACAGATCGTGGCGCTCCTGCGCAAAGGCATCCGCGTGTGCGATCTCGGGTGCGGCGAAGGGGTGGCCACGATTCTGATGGCGGAAGCCTTCCCTGAAAGTCGCTTCATCGGTCTGGATATCAGTAAGGAGGCCCTCTCCCGGGCAGCAGCCACGGCGCGCGAAAAGGGGCTGGAAAACATCCACTTCTTGGAGGTGGATGCCGCAAGGCTGGATGAGCACCACGACCTGAGCCAGGCTTTCGAGTACGTTACGGCGTTCGATTCCATTCATGACCAGACGCACCCTCTGGAAGCTCTCAAGGGCGTCCATGGCCTCCTCGTTCCGGGCGGAATCTTCTCGATGGTCGATATCGCCGCGAGAACGCATTTGCAGGACAACCTGGACCATCCCATGGCACCCTTCCTGTACACCGTGAGTCTGATGCACTGCATGCCGGTGGGATTGGTGAACGGAGGCGCGGGACTCGGCATGATGTGGGGCCGTGAAAAGGCGGAAGCGATGCTCAGAGAGGCAGGTTTTCACGAGGTCAAGGTGCTGGAGATGGACCACGACCCCTTCAATCTCCACTTCTGCTGTCGCAAGTGATTCAGACGAGGATCCCGGGATGGCCTTCAATCGGGGATACGCCTATTGCGACCGCATCGGTGCTTCCGCCACGGGAGTGACGGTCTTGACCTATTTGAGCTCCCGCTACCGACACTCTTCGGAATCGGTGTGGAGAGCACGGCTGGAGCTTGGTGAGGTCTCGATCGGAGGGGTCGTGGCCCGGGTCGACTCGATCTTAAAGGGGGGTGACTGCCTGACTTGGCGGCGGCCGCCCTGGGACGAGCCGGAGGTCCCCCTCGACTTCGCCGTTCTCTACCAGGATGAATCGATGCTGGCCGTGGCGAAACCGAGCGGGCTCCCGACGGTCCCGGCGGGGGGATTCCTGGAGCACACCCTCTTTGCACGGGTTCGGCGCGTCGATCCGAGTGCAGCACCGATCCACCGGCTGGGCCGGGGGACGTCGGGAATCGTCTTGTTTGCTCGCACCCGGGAGGCTCGGACCCGACTCTGCGAGGAATTGAGGCTAAACCGCATGACGAAGACGTACCGGGCGCTGGTGCAGGGCAACCCGTCAAGGGAGCGCTTCGCAGTCACTGCCCCCATCGGTCCGGTGCCTCATCTTGCTCTTGGAACCGTACACGCGGCTTCGGAGATGGGAAAGCCGGCGCTGAGCGAAGTGCGCGTGATCGAGCAGCGTCAGGGTGCATCCCTGGTGGAAATCGGGATACGAACAGGAAAGCCCCACCAGATCCGCATCCATCTGGCAGTTGCGGGCCACCCTCTTGTCGGAGACCCGCTTTATGCCACTGGGGGGCAACCGGGAGCGATGAGCCACGCACTCCCCGGGGATACCGGCTATCGGCTCCACGCCGAACGGATCGTCCTGCACCCCCCCGGGACGGCTGTCTCGACCGAGATCTGGTGCGCTCCTCCCCCGGATCTCAGGGCCCCTTGGGAATGATCCGGGACCCGTCAGGGGACCTCAGCACCCAAGCGCCGCCTTCATCCAATGAATCAATTCCTCGCTGAGAGCGTAGACCCCAACCCCCGGCTTCCGTCCCGCCTCCTCAATGGTCCGGCTCACCAAGTCGGCCGGGACTTCAATCTTCGCGATTTCGACCGCATCGCGGACATCCCTGCGGATGAGGGTGACCTGCGGAGGGCTTTCCCAATCGTAGATGACAAAATAGAGCGATTCGTGCGAGGGATACTGGACGGCATCGCCCTTTCGAGACCAACCGGTTCCCCACTCGAGATAGGTCTCTACCGCCTTTTCCGGCGTCATCTCCCAGTCGATGCGGTCAACGATCTCCCTGTTGCGCTTCAACTGCTCAAGATCCCACATCGTGCTCACCTCCCGATGAAAGTTTCCGATCGAACTGCGGGCGTCGCGATTCAGGCGAATTCCGGATGTTACCGCCAAAAACCGGCGAAAACGGGCGCACCTCCCGTCTGAGAATAAGCACTCAGCAGACTGAAGCAAGGCAGAGCGGGCGATCGGCCGGACTTGAAATAAATTTTTAGCCCTCAGCATTTTTGACGCACGAGCCATTTCAAGGACTTAGCATGCCATCAATCCGGTCTCTCGCGAATCGCGTCGGCGCAAAATGAATTCGTGAGAAAAGCGAAGAAACAGAGAGTTCCCCCTGACGCACCCCACTCTCAGGAACGCGCAACCTCTCTCCAACTCATTGAATTACCGCCATAAAGCCAATAGGACCATTCTCCATTGCCGATCAACAAGTTAGGATGATCCAACCCCTAACATCAGACCATCATAGTGAAAATTCCACCGCTCCCCCCGTCGATGAATATCGCTCAGAAGTGGAGAGATCAACTTTGACCGTTTTCCCCTTCTCCGGGTATGACTCTTCCCGTCGCCAACGCCGCCGACTTCATGCGTTTCGTTCTCATGGAATTGTCCATCATCCTGTCAAATGGTCTTCTTGCACTCGACATGCACAGAGTGGCTCAGTTTTCAGAAGCATACCGCTGAATGGAGGCATTGTCCGGGGCGTAATCGAAAGAAAGGCCTGGGGCGAGCCCGATTGAAGGGCTTAGAATTCTGATCCATTGTACCGTGAATGTGGTGGTTTCACGGGCGGGGCACGGTTAGGGGCTAACCCCGCTTTGTGACGGGGGTGAGGTGTTGCCTTTCGGGGCAGACAAGGCAGTCTGGTTTTTACGGGGAGTCGTGGAGGAAAGAGGGCTTCGTATGGTTCAAGAATGGAAACCGATTCAGGCCAAGCTCATGAAAAGCCTGCCACGCGGTCAATACGACCTCTGGGTCGCGTCGATCCAAGCATTGTGCTACGAAGACGACAGGCTGGTTTTGAGCTGCGGTAGCCGATTCCAAATGGAATGGCTCCGCGAGAAGCTGGAAAGCAAGATTTTCAATGCTGCAAGGCAGCACCTGCCGAACCTGCGCAAGGTCGAGTACAAGATCGGCCCGAGCGCACGCACCGAGCCCGCGCCGGCAAACCAGGAGGAGGTCGAGCCGGAGGGGCCGCGCCAGATTTCATTCG
>CALBZH010000726.1 GCA_937889795.1 uncultured Syntrophobacteraceae bacterium
GACCACCGAGATCTACACTCTTTCCCTACACGACGCTCTTCCGATCTTATAGGCCGCACCGAGCGCGAAGTTATCGGGGACATCGAATGAGGTTGTATCTTCAAAGGAGCCGGTCCGTTGGTTAAGGAAATAAGTATTTTGATGCCAGTCCATGTCGAATTTGGGCATGTGTGTGTAACTGAAACCCAGCCTCAGTTGGTCAATGGGCTTTGCAAGAATACCAAGCCGATAGGACAGACCGACCTCGTTTCCTCCCGTTCTAGCTTTAAGGTTATTTGTAACAAGGTCAAACGTCGCATCATCCGTCTGATGAACGGGAGCAGACAAACGCGATTTATAATCAAAGAACTGGACCCCCAGCCCAAATCCCAGCATCAACCTTCCGTCAGCGAAGGCCTTGGCAACACTGACACCGACCTCGTCGATATTGATATCTGTCGTGGTGGATACGTCCTGATATTGCCGCAAACCAAGCGGATTTAAGTCGTTCCCAAAGACATTCTGGAAGTTTACCTTCTTGTCGACACTGAAGTTCATCGGTTTGTCGTAAAACACGGCTATGTTGAAGAGGTTGTTAAAGACAGGCGTCGTGAAAGCGCCGAAGGAAATCTCCTGGACGTCGTCTTCATTGGACATGGTGTGCAAAGGGCCGATGGCTCCAGGCAAAGGGTATGTTTTTTGTTTGCTGTCCACGTCCAAATACCGACCTTCAATGGCCAACTGCATGCGGTTCAGCTGAGCGATCCCGGCAGGATTGGAGACGGCGGCCGTCGCGTCATCCGCCAGACCAACAAAGGCCCCTCCCATGCCAAGAGACCTCGCTCCAGGGGGATAAAAGTGAAAATTGAGCCCTGTATTCCAATAGTTGTTGTCAATGCAAAAACCGGCGGCCGGATAGAGCATCACAAGCGCAAGGACCGGCAGCACCTTGACCCATCTCGCCCCATGTTTGAAATAACCGTTCATCCTTCCTCCTCCCCGAGTCCCCATTCGGTGTTCGTAGGTAGTGCCCGCTACCCACCCGTTTAGAGTAACTGCATAGCCCCTTTTGCCTCATGGACGCTTCCGAGCGGCGCCCCCTTTATCCTAGAGAGTCATCCTGCTAACCGTCTCGGAACAGACGCTGATCCCGCGGATTCCCGATCCGGGATTCCGCCTCACTCCTTCATAAACGCGATCCGTGCAACTGATTTGAAATCTGCGCTGAGACCTGCAAAGAGAGCCTTCCCCCGGACCGCCTCCGATGAGCCACGTGAAGCCGCCCGACCCGGCTCTCCTTTCTCACTTACAACCCTATCATCATCCACGTTTTTCTTGCAACAACTATCTGAGATCTAATGCATTTCAACCGACAATCAGGAATCGCTCGTCCATCGAAACTTTTCGGAGCAGAGCGGAACGAATACAAGCCGGGTCTCTCCGAACTGGATGATGTCGTGTGCATTGAGGCGAATGGGGCGTTTGACCGTGGCATCGTTGACTTTGACCGCATCGTTTTTCAGCCTGATCAGGTAGAACTCGTTGTCGTCCGGGTCATACTGCATGATCGCGTGATGCCGTCTTGAAATCTTGGCATCGCCTTTGATCACGATGTCCACTTCAGGATCGTTCTCTCGCCCGACTTCGTTCATGCCGCTCTTGATCCGGTAGTCTTTGCCCTTTTCTGGACCCTCCAGGGACACCAGCCAGCCCACAACAGGAAGGAGGGGGCTGCTTTCCTTAAGGAACATCACGGTCTTCTGGTCGGGATCCTGCGGTGCCAGCTCAACCACCGTATCGGCCTTCACGAACTGCTCATACGGTGACACCACTTGAGCGGGCATCGATACCGGCTCGGGCTCGACCGCCGGCTCGGGCTCTGCCTTGGGCTCAGGCTGAGGCTCAGGGGCAACGACGGGTGCCCGCGCCGGCTCGACGGTGGAGAGCAGACCCGGCGTGGCCATAACCGTCTGAACCATCTCCTGATCGGCAAAGCCTGCAGGAGCGGATTCCTCCTTGGCAGGCTTGCCGGCTGTTTGAGAATCACTCGAGGAATTCGGTTCGGCGGGAGGTCTTATCTTCACGGCTTCCATGACGACTGTGGGGGCCGTACACGTATCGCCAGTCTCGCTGTACACCTTTTCTACCTGAATCGTGGGCTCGCGGTTCCCGGTCATTCCCTCGCAATAGGGACAGGCGCTATGCTTTTCTTTGTCGTAAAAATGCAAGTTGGCTTTGCAGCGCGTCATTGCCATGACGGTCCTCCACCAGGTCAAGTTCAAGTCTTTCCGGATTTGACGATCGAGTCGTTTAAAGTCAGCGGATGGATGCCTTCATTCCTAAAAGCATGAATGAGCATACCCGAAGATCAGAACAGAAACGATCGCAGCACGACAGGTTCTCTTTGATCTCTCAGCTCGCTCCATCAACCACCGATCACACTGAATACTCGGAGCGGCTTCGACTTGCCTTTTGCAATCACGGGCTCATGCTCCATCACTTCAAACTGCCCGGCAATCCTCTTGTGGGTGTCTTCGGAGACGAGGATTTCGCCTGTCTTGGCTGCCGAGCACAATCTCGATGCAATGTTGACCGCATCTCCGATGACGGAATAGCTCATCGTTCGGGTTGACCCGATGTACCCGGCCACCAGATCCCCGGTATTGATCCCGATTCCGACATTGATCGGAGGCTTTCCCATGACGCTTCGGATCTTGTTGTAGCCGATCAAGGCCGACTGCATGTCCAAGGCCGCCCGCACTGCCCGGAGCTCATGATCAAGGTGAGCCACCGGCGCTCCCCAGATTACCATGATCGAGTCACCCGCAAACTTGTCGACGGTGCCTTCGTGGCGAAAAACGATCTCCACCATCAGCTCGAAATACTCGTTGAGCATCTGCAGCACCTGCGGGGCGCTCAGCGTTTCGCTCATGGCCGTGAACCCGCGAATGTCGGCAAAAAGCACCGTGCTCACGCGGCTTTCGCCCCCCTTTTCCACCTTGAGCTTGCCGGACACGACCATTTCCGCAAGATTAGGCGACAGAAGGCGCTGGAATCGCTCGCGGGTGATCGCATCCGCTTCGATCTTTCTGGCCATTTCCGCGTTCTTGATGAACTGCGCGGTCTGATTCGCGATGTTGGTCAGCAGGGCGAGATCCTTCTCCCTATACGCATCGATGGACACGGACGAGTCGATGATCATGATGCCGAGGAGGTTGCCTTCATAGAGAATCGGCACGGTCATCGAGGATCGAACCATTTGCAGCGCGATTGAGGGAGCGTTGTCGAATCGCTTGTCAGTCAGCGCATCCGCGGTGATAAACCCTACCTTTTCGGCCTGGACCTTTTTCACCAGCGTGGACGAGATCAACATCCTGTCATCCTGCCGCCTGGTCTTGAGAGCGCGGGACTTGAGATCGCCCTTCTCGTCCACGATCAGGATCACGGCACGATCACAATCGAGCATCTTGAACGTATAGTCGAGGATATGCTCAAAGATGCGATCGAGGTCGAACTCCATCTCAATGACCCGCTGCAGCTCATAGGTCACGCGCAGCTTCTCATAGTCGGCTCGGAGGATGGCTTCGTCCAGAATATCCGCTTGCGGCAGGAACTGCTGCTGGCCCGAAGATGGCTTCGAGCGATACTCTCTCAGCTGGACGATCTCCTTCCCGTCATCCATGCTGAGTCTCTCTGCTTCTCCCTCCTGGGTGAGGAAGGTCAGCTGGGTGGCACCGATGTTGATGACGTCTCCGTCGGCGAGCACCCGCTCCCCTTCGAGCTGAACATAGTTGACGAAAGTCCCGTTCGAGCTGCCCAGGTCCTGGATCAGGAAACCGCGATCCGGTTCAAACCGAATACAACAGTGCTCCTTCGAAACGAGACGGTCACGAATTCGGATGGTGTTTCGGACGTCACGACCGATCGAGGTCGACGGGCCGATGACAACCTCACGTTTGGCCTGAGCTTCGGCAACGACCAGCAGCGCCGATGGGGGTGCTGACAGCTTCTGATTCGCCAGGGGATTTTCACGCTGCGTGCTCATGTCCGAATCCCTCTTCTCCGCCGAAAAGGCGCCTGATCGCCTCCGCCCCCCATCCGAGTCGCGACGTTCGTCCGACCGGCGTGGTCGACTTCAGCTGGATCAAGCCCTATGAGTATGACTGGTCAGGGAGCGGGAAAGGCGGTCAGGCGGGCCTCATCACAATCGCTCCGCCCTTCATGCCATGCCGGGTCAATTATAGGACATCTCATAACGGAGAGCCATGTCGAAATCGGCCGAAAGCCTTTGAGCCGCAGTCTACGCTGCAAATCTGACTTGAAATCATGCGGCGGAAACCGGAATCAAGCGGTCGATCGATGGATCAGCCGCTTGAGCACGCGCCCCAGCAAGGGCTCCTCGGCGTGCAACGCTCCGTGCGGGCATACCTCGATGCAACAGTAGCAGCGGATGCAGCGGTCATAGTCGAACCGGATTTCAGTCCCCGTCTGCGAAATGGCATGGGCCGGACAGTACCGGACACAGTCGCCACAGCTCTTGCAAAGGGACTTTTCCGTGACCGGCCTTTGGAGGAGGTGCTTTCGAGACAGGCTGTGGGTCCAGGCAGGACCGAAGACCAGTGACCCGATCTCGGGAAGCATGAAATCCGAGATCCGCGGAAAAGCGCCTCGCATCTCGGGGGCGCGGTCCAAAAGACCGATCTTGACGGCCGCCGCATGGGTTGGCAGGTCCAGAGGCTGGATGCCAAGCGCCTGACAGACCGCTCGATCCAAGGCAAAGGGCTCATTGCTGCCGAACAGCCATCCCACTTCCTTGGGCCTCCCCCCCTTTCCGGGGCCCGCCCCTTCCAGGGCAAGAATGCCGTCGAGGAGCGTGATGGCGGGTGCAACCTTCTGACAGATGCGCACCAGCAGCATGGCGAAGGTGTCCCGTTCGATCCCCGCCCGGAAGTGCCACTCCGGCTTTCGAAGGCCAACGACACACCCGAACAGATTCTTCACCCCCAACGTCAGCAGCATCTGACTGTGGGTTTTAAGCTTGGGGAGGTTGATCACGACATCCGCGTCAAGCACGTCTTCGGCAAGCTCAATTCGGCCGAACGGCTCACCCACGTCAACAAACCGCGAGACCTTCAGTTCCTTGCATTCCACCTCAAGGTCTTCCAGGGCAGCCGTGATTCCGCTGGCTTTCAAAACCCGTTTGAAAGGTCCCATGGCTGGACTGTCGGAAACCTGGACCTTGGCGCCCTTCTCCAAGGCATATTGCACCGTGTGGCGCACGATGAGAGGATGGGTCACGATCGCTTCCTCAGGGGCAGCGGGGCCCAAGAGATTGGGCTTCACCAGGACGCTGCACCCCGAGACGATTCGCCCCTCATCCATCGTTTCTAGAACGCTGAAGATTTTCTCCTTTAAGTCGGAATCCTCGTAGCGGGCACGGTTGCAGATGACCAGGGACATGAAGGAAGCTCTCCAAGTATTGTTGCGTCAATGCGGGGACGCGGCTATTATCGCGGGAAAATCGGGCAGAATCCGCTGATTCTTTTATTATGGACCGTTGCAAGTTACAAGAAAAAGGTCCTGAGACTGAGACTATGGAGGGACGAGATGATCGACCTGATCAAGAAGACCATTCTAGCTGGAATCGGAGTTGCGGTCCTGACCGCTGAGAAAGTCCACGAAGTCACCCACCGTTTTGTGGAGGAAGGAAAGATCTCGACGGAAGAAGCCGAAAAGCTGGCCGATGAGCTGGCCAAGGCCGGCGAGCGCCAGCTCGACGAGATGAGCGGAAAGATGTCCGAGACTATCCGCAAAGGACTGGAAAGCATCGAGCTGGTGCGAAAGAAGGACTTCGATGCTCTTTTGGCCCGCGTCGAGGTCCTCGAAAAGAAGCTCGGAATTGAGCCCCAAACGGCCTCACCATCCGAGCCCCAGGACGAAGCGTGAGTGACCAGCATCCAGAGGATTCCCGATCGCATGGACGGCTTGTGGCACCAGCGGCTCACGCTGGGCCAGCCTCAGCGCCGTGCGACACGGACGGGTAGAGAGACCGCCACTCATGGGAAACCTTGAGCCCATCATCCAGATCAAAAACGTCAGCAAATTTTTCGGTCCTCTCAAGGCCCTGGACAACGTCTCCATGACGGTCGACCAGGGTGAGAAAGTGGTCATCATTGGCCCCAGCGGATCCGGAAAGAGCACTCTGCTGCGGACGATCAACCGGCTCGAGGAGATCGATTCGGGCCAGATTATCGTGGACGGCTTCGACATCACGGACAGGTCCAATGATATCAGCAAGATTCGGATGGAGGTCGGAATGGTCTTCCAGAGCTTCAACCTCTTCCCACACAAGTCGGTCATTCAGAACCTGACACTGGCCCCCACGAAGCTCAGGGGCCTCTCCGCCAAGGAGGCCACCGAGGAGGGGATGCGGCTTCTGGAAAAAGTGGGCATCGATGAGAAGGCCAATGCCTATCCGTCCCAGCTGTCGGGAGGCCAGCAGCAGCGTGTGGCCATCGCCCGGGCCTTGGCCATGAGCCCCAAGATCATGTTGTTCGACGAGCCCACCTCGGCGCTCGACCCGGAAATGATCGGCGAGGTGCTGGACGTCATGGTGAGCCTGGCCCGGGAAGGCATGACGATGGTCGTCGTCACCCACGAGATGGGCTTCGCGAGGGAAGTCGCCGACCGGGTCGTCTTCATGGACCAGGGGGCTATCCTCGAAATTGGTCCTCCCCAGCATTTTTTCGAAGCCTGCGAGCACCCCCGCGCAAGGAAATTCCTGAGCCAAATCCTGTGAAGACACCCCCCTAGACATGGTTCCGCAGCTGGAGCTCGATGGGGTGCGGATTCAGGTACATCTGGTCCCTCAGGTAGGGCTGATCGTATTTCCGGACGTAGTGACGGATCAGGGTGATCGGAACGATGAGCGGCACGGTGCCGTCGTGGTATTGCTGGAACACTTCCAGAAGCTCCTGTTTCTCGTCCGACGACAGCTCCTTTTTGAAGTAGCCCATGAGGTGCTGCAGGACGTTGGTGTTCTTTTTGAGAGTGGCGCGAAGTTTCAGAGCGTCCATGAGAAGCTTCTGATAGGAATCGTGAAGCTCATCCCGGTCCACATCCTTCGCCCGAGCCACCAGCTTCCCCATTTCCGAATAGTGCTTGGGGCTGTGGGCCATGATGAGGAGCTTGTGCGCGGTGTGGAAAGCGACGAGGGAGCCGATCTTCTTTCCTTCCCCGACCAGGGCGCGCCATCGCCTGGCGACGAAGATCCGCTCGATGAAATTTTCCCGAAGCACGGGGTCGTGCAGACGCCCGTCCTCCTCAACGGGAAGCAGCGGAAAATGCTCCATGAAGGCCGCGGCAAAAAGCCCCACGCCGATCTTCCTCGGAACCCCGTTGGCGTCGTAGAGCTTCACGCGCTCCATCCCGCTGCTCGGGGATCCTCCTTTGAAAACAAAGCCGCAAAGGCCCTCTTTCTCCAGCTCCACCACCCGGGCCGCGGCCCATTGCCGCATTCGTTCGGTATGGTCGAGCTTGGTGCGTGTGGTGCGAAGTCGCACGGAGCCTGGCTCCCCTTCGAGGCGCATGGTCTCGCGAGGAATGCCCAGTCCACATTCCGCTTCGGGACAAACCGGCACGTAGTCCACGTACTGGCCAAGCGTATCCCGCAGAAAACGGTCGAGCTGATGGCCCCCGTCATATCGAACTGGGTTGCCGAGAAGACAACTGCTGATACCAAGCCTTATCTTATCCATGACGTTCTCCGGAAATCGTTGGGGTGACGTTCACTCTGATTATCGAGACTTCATTGTACAGTCCTGCACGTGGCGAGGCAAAGCGCATGGCAAGGCTGCATGATCCTTTACCCATGGCTCCCTCGCGGGTGACGACCGCATGTACCCTCGACTGCCCGGACGGATGTTCGCTCATACTCGATCGGGACGCGGAGGGAAACGTTCGAGTTGCGGGCAATCCAGCGCACCCGGTCACCGAGGGGTACACCTGCAGGAAGATCAAGAACTTCCTGAAACGGTTGCGGAGCCCGAATCGGATCACACGTCCCTTGCTGCGCTCAGGGTCCGACTGGAAACGGATCTCCTGGAAGGAAGCCCTGGACCTCTGTGCAGAAACCCTGCAGCGGCTCCGGAGCGAGCCTGCCTCCATTCTACACGTTCATGGCGAAGGAGCCAAAGGGGCTCTCAAACAGGCGTCCAAGGCGTTCTTCGCTCGGCTCGGATCCAGCGAGACAAAAGGCTCCCTCTGCGACGCCGCCGGATATGTCGCGTATCTGAAGGACTTTGGGTCACGGGCTCAAAACGATATCCGCGATATCGGGAATGCTCGGACCATTGTGAACTGGGGCAAGGACTTGTCCCGAAGCTCCGTGCACACCGCCGTGCTCGTGCAGCGGGCCCGCCGCAACGGTGCACGGGTTCTCGCCATTTCCCCGGGTGGAGACGGAAACGATGCCTTTTCGGATGATCGCATACGCATTCGTCCGGGCACCGACCGTTTCCTGGCCGCCGCGGTCGTTGGACTCATGCTGGAGCGCGGTGAGATCCGCGAGGAAATCCTCGCCCATGTCCGTGGGTGGCGGCGGATGCAGGCCATCCTGGGCTCCCATCCCCTATCGGAGCTCCTGGCCGTCTGCTCCGTATCTCTCTCGGAAGCGGAGCGCGTCTTTGCGTGCTACACGCAGGGAAGACCCACGGCAACACTGGTTGGCGCCGGCCTCCAGCGCTACGAATCCGGAGGCGAGAGCACGCGCTGGATCAATGCATTGGCCGTGCTGTCCGGAAACATGGGCATCTCCGGCGGCGGGAGCTATTTTCATCTTCACTCGCTCAAGGACTTCAACCTGGACTGGACCAAGCCTCAAGGAGGCATGTCCCGACGAGCCCTCCTCATGCCCACCATCGCCAGGGAGATCCTTAACGCAACGGACCCTCCCGTTCGAATGATCTGGGTGGATGCCTCCAACATGGTCAATCAGGCACCAAACATAGCCGAGACGATCCGGGCCTTCGAATCGATCCCGTTCAAGGTCGTCGTGGACGCGTTCATGACAGACACGGCGCTCAGGGCCGATCTGATCCTCCCGTGCGCCCTGATGTGGGAGCAGGAAGATATGGTGGGATCCTACCTCCACCCCTATGTGAACTACGTCCGCGCCGTTTTCGATCCGCCAGGGGAGGCAAAGACGGATTATTGGATCCTGACCGAGCTCGGACGGCGACTGGACCCACCCGTTCTCCTGCCCGAGCAGGAAGCCATCTTCAGGGCATCACTCAAGTCACACACGCTGAGCGGCTCTCTTGAAACCCTGCGCGAGCGGGGATTCATCCCAGCGCATCACCCTCGGGTCGTTTACGAGGGCATGAGCTTCGACCACCCCGATCGCAAGTGCCATCTCGTCACGACGCTGACCCCGGAGCCGACAGCGTCGCGGGAATATCCCTTCCGATTGCTCACGCTCATCCGGGGAGATGCCATCCATTCCCAAATCCTGCAGGAAGACCAGAAAGGGATCCCATCGGTTTGGATTTCATCGGAGCACCCTCTCGCGTCGTCGATGGAGCCGAGTACGCGGGGAACCCTGGTGTCCCCTCACGGCTCCATGACGGTACGCATTCAGGTGGCAACCGGGCTTCATCCCGAAGCCATCATTTACCGACGGGGCGATTGGCTTCGCTGCGGAGGCGGCGCCAACCGACTGATCAACGCTTTGCTGAGCGACATGGGACGAGGCGCGCCTTATTATCATCAGTACGTTCGGCTGGAAATCGCCCCGGAAACGCCGCAGCAAAACGAAAGCCGCAACCCGTGCGGCTCCAAAGAGACAACAAGCACCAACTCGTGTGACTGATCCGTGACCCCCAACCCAAGAACGGAGGTTCCTATCACCCATGGCTGCTCTCAATCCTGCCCTCCCCTCTGAGATCACGACCTTTTGTGAGGGCTGCGCCCAGGCGCTTGCCGACTCGACGAGCCACAAGGCCTCGATCGATCACGTCATGAGCACCCTCCCGGGTCTCCTTCTCCATCGCGATCTCCTTGCCCGGATCCTCGAGGGCGTGATCCACCGAAGGGGCTACCCCGATGTGCGACGCCCCACCGTGTTCGACAACGAATACATTTTATTCGCGCATCCCGAGAGGCTCTTCTCGCTACGCATGTACCTGTGGGGACCGGGGGAATACCTCACCGCCCACGACCACAATGCGTGGGGCGTGATCGGAACGGCAACCGCGGGCTTCCATGTCATCAACTACAACCGCCTGGACGACGGAGCGCCGGACGGCTACGCGCACCTCGAGGCCGTGGAGGAGCAGTATCTGCGCGCCGGAGATTGCGTCTACACCCTCCCCCTCAACCAGGGGATTCACAAGACGGGCAATGTGACCGCGCAGACCATGATCACCTTGAGCGTCTACGGAAAGCCCATCGTGCGGGACTTCCTGCAACTGTTCGACGTCGAGCGACGCGTCGTGACGCGGCTCTACACACCACGACGGCGAAAAGAGGTCCTCGCGGCGGATGCGTTGAAGAGCCTTCTTACGGGAGGACCTTGAGCGAGACCGGGGGACGCGAAGAGGGGCGATGCGGAGGAGGCGTGAACGGGACATTTGTGACACCGAAATGCCAGACAAACGTATCGGTCAGACTTACAAGAGTCCCTCCTCCCTCTCGTCTTTCAGGTGAGTATTCATTTCAAATCCGAAAGTCCCCAACAAGGAGCCCCATTGAGGGGATACCCCCCGCATATTTCGCACGGAATCCCTAATTTGTCTCCTTCTCACCCGAGAACCCTCTTGACTTGCTCATGAAATTCCATACAATCACCGGGCGCTCGAAACGGCAAGGGCTTGTCGAGCGGGTCCCATCGATCGTATTCCCATCCTTAAGGATTTCAATCCATGAAGTATTGGCGAACGCCGCTGGATGCAGGCGACATCGTCGTTTCCCGTGGCATCGTGCACATCATCGAAGAACGATGCAAGGGTTGCGGCTACTGCATTGAATACTGCCCCAAGGATGTCCTGGTGCTTTCCGCCCGGTTCAATGCCAAAGGGTACCACCCCCCCGAGGTGAAGAAGCCCAACGAATGCGTCAATTGTCACTACTGTGAGATCATCTGCCCCGATTTCGCCATCTTTTCGGTGGAGGTCCCGGAGGAGTCGGCGGGGTGAACCGAAGGCGCCAGGCCCCTTTATGGGGGACGGATCCCGCAGCGGGAACAACGCGAGTGAAATGAGCCTATGAAACCAGCAGTATTAACGGGTGAGCACTTCATTACAGGCGACGTGGCGTGTGCCGAGGGGGCCCTTGCGGCCGGGTGCCGGTTTTTCGCCGGATACCCCATCACTCCTGCCACCGAGATCGCCGAGCACATGGCCCACCGGCTCCCCGGGGTCGGCGGCACCTACATCCAGATGGAAGACGAGATCGCCTCAATGGCGGCCATCCTGGGGGCGTCCTGCGCAGGCGTGAAGAGCATGACCGCCACATCCGGGCCGGGCTTCAGCCTCATGATGGAAAACCTCGGACTGGGCGTGTGCACCGAAACCCCCTGCGTGCTCGTAAACGTGCAGCGGGCCGGTCCGTCCACGGGTCTCCCGACCCTCGCGGCACAGGGGGACGTCATGCAGGCGCGCTGGGGATCCCACGGGCACTACGAGATCATTGCACTGGCCCCGGCATCCCCCCAGGAGCTTTTCTACCTGACGATCAGCGCATTCAATCTCAGCGAGCGCTACCGGGTCCCTGTGCTCGTCCTGACCGACGAGATCGTTGGCCACCTCAGCGAACGGGTTGTCATTCCCGAGCCGTCCGCCATCAAGACGGTGGAGCGTCCGCGCGCCAAGGGACGCAAGGATCGCTTCAAGCCCTTCCAGGCCGGCCCGAACGGAGTCGCCCCCATGGCCATCGCCGGAGAGGGGTATGGCATCCACGTGACGGGACTCACGCACGACGAGCGGGGCTATCCCGTGATGAGCGCGGAAGCCCAGGTCTCGATGGTGGATCGCCTGGTCGGCAAGATCCGCAACAACCTGAAAGACATCATCCAGACCGAATCCTACCGCCTGGAGGATGCGGAATACGCTATCGTCTCCTACGGCGTGTCGGCGCGCTCCAGTCTAGCCGCCGTGGACGAAGCGCGGGACTTGGGGATCAAGGCCGGCCTGCTGCGTCTCATTACCGTATGGCCCTTTCCGGAGGAAACGATCCGGGCCTTGGCCGATCAGGTCAAAGGATTCGTCACGGTGGAGATGAACCTAGGCCAGATCCACCTCGAAGTGGAGCGATGCGCCGGCGGCAAGGCCCCTGCATACCTGGTCGGGCATCCGGGCGGGACCGTCATCCCCCCGGAGCGCATCATCGAGACACTGATGAACGCGAAGAAGTCCGCATAGGTTTCTGGTGACGCGGCGGGCTTTATTAGACACGGATGAACACGGATGAGGACTACACGGATACACACGGATAAGACAGGGTGACGGACGGCAAGACCACATCGCAATCCTTTCATTTTTTTGTGGCTTTATCCGTGTCCATCCGTGTCGCATTCATCCGTGTCCATCCGTGTCTGGTTTGTTCTCTTACTCGAACACTCTAACGCCTGACCGCTTCACCATCAGGAGTCAACATGGATAAGCTCAAGAACCGGCCGGAACACCCCCTGGATGATTTGCTTCGCTCCGACCGTATTCCCCATATCTGGTGCCCCGGATGCGGCATCGGGACGGCCTTCTCGTCGTGCTTGTGGGCGGTGAAGAGCTCGGGCTTCGATCCCCAGAAGACGGTGGTCGTTTCGGGAATCGGCTGCTCGGGACGCGCCGCGGGCTACATCAAGCTCGATTCGTACCACAC
>CALBZH010000727.1 GCA_937889795.1 uncultured Syntrophobacteraceae bacterium
ACCAAGCGCCTACGGGCTCCAATTCCACCCCGAAGTGGATCGATCCATCGTCTCCCGCTGGGTCGACCTGACTGCCGGCCAGTATCCAATCCTGGAGCACTTCGAGAAGCTCGAAGGGGCGATCCGGTCGGTCTCCGCCGTGGTTTTCAAAAACTTCCTCGACCTGACTTCATGACACGGGCGGTCTCGCTTCAGTGATTCCTTGCTATGGTCGCCTGCAATCGTCTCACCCGACACAAAACCGTGCGGACCTAACCCCTTTCCCGCCTGCTAGCGACAAAAACGTATCGACTTCTTGCCATTCAAGCATAACTGTTGTGAAACACTCTGGAGGAATGACGCGAGCTTTGAGTCACAATAAGGTACAAAAACGAATGGTTGACTGTCATTGCCGACTCGTTTTTTGATCGTTTTGGATGCCTTGGCAAGGCTTGTGCAAACTCTGGCGTGAGGGAAAGAATGCTCAGGTCTCCATGAAGGTCAGGAAAAATGAAACTTGCCATTTGCGAAGCGGAACTGAAGGTCCTCTATGAAATCAGTCTCATCACGGGTCAGGTGCTGGATCTCAACCACGCGTTGGAGAAGATCCTGAGCGTTTTTTCCCAATCCTTGTCCATGGAGCGGGCCACAGTGACTCTGCTGGACCCCGAGACGGGCCACCTCAAGATTCAGGCGTCTCATGGGCTGGCGGAGAAGGAAATGAAGCGCGGCAGTTACCGGCCGAATGAAGGGATCACCGGGCGGATTTTCAGCACGGCCAAGCCTTTCGTGGTGCCTGACATCAGTGAGGAGCCGCTCTTTCTCAACCGGACTCAGGCGAGGCGGATCAAGAAGGAGCGCATCGCGTTTCTCGGGGTTCCCATTAAGCTGCATCGGGAATGCATCGGGGTCCTGAGCGTGGATCGCCTGTTCGGAGCGGAGGTTTCCTTTGAGGAGGATATCCGTTTTCTGACCATTGTGGCGGCACTCATCGCTCAGTTCATTCACTTGAACCGACAGGTGCGCGACCGCGAAAAGAGTCTTCGGAAGCGCAACCAGGCGCTCATGGCGGAGGTTTCCGAGAAGTACAACAACTTCTTCATGATCGGAAAGAGCCCGTCCATGGGGGCTCTCCGGCGCGTTGTCGAAAAGGTCGCTCCGAGCAAGGCCTCGGTGCTGCTGCTTGGCGAATCTGGGACAGGAAAGACATTGGTGGCCCGGATCATCCATGAGCTGAGCCCGCGCGCGCGGGCTCCGTTCGTGAAACTGAATTGTGCCGCGCTTCCGGAAAACCTCCTGGAATCCGAGCTGTTCGGCCATGAAAAGGGGGCGTACACCGGCGCAACGGCTGCCAAGCCCGGGCGTTTTGAAGAGGCCGACGGAGGCACGATCTTCCTCGACGAAATTGGTGAGCTGCCGCTTGCGTTGCAGGCGAAGCTACTGCGTTTTCTCCAGGAGTGGGAATTCGAGCGTCTCGGGAGCACGCGCACCCTTAAGGTCGATGTCCGCGTGGTGGCGGCGACGAACCGGGACTTGTCCAAGGCGGTGATCGAGGGGACTTTCCGCGAGGACCTCTATTACAGGCTGAACGTGTTTCCCATTCAGGTGCCGCCTTTGAGAGAGCGGGTGGAGGATGTGCTGCTGCTCGCGGAGTATTTCCTCGAACGGGCTGCGAAGGAATACGGACGAACCCTGTCGTTCGACGAGAACAGCAAACGGATCCTGCGGGACTACTCCTGGCCGGGGAACGTGCGGGAGCTCGAAAACCTGACGGAGCGGCTCGCCATCCTCGTCGACGCTCCTCTGGTCCGTCCGGAGGAGCTGTCCCGTTTGCTCGTGCCCGGCGCCAAGCGCCAGGAGCAGCCGCCGCAGACGGGCTTCAGAATGCGGGACATCGAGCAGAGCGAGATCTTGGGGGCGTTGGAGCGCAACCGGTGGGTGCGCTCTTGGGCCGCGAGGGAGCTGGGGTTCACGCTGCGCCAGTTCAACTACCGGCTGCGCAAGTACGGCCTTGAAGAGCATGTCATGGATCAGCGTAAGCGGCTTGCCCCGGAGCGTTGAAGAGATCGAAAACCACCGCGGCTACAGGAGCATCTGCAAGGGCCGAGGCAGCCCGAGGAATGCCGAAGGGATCAGCTCGACGGGTTGATCGGGAGCCTGTAGATCCTCCCGGATCCCCTGGGGCTCCGGAGCTCGCTCATCCATGCGCTGTTGGCCCGATTTGCAGGTAGCCGTCCGGCGCGAGGCTGGCTGCCAGCATGACCATGTTGATATCCCGGTGCTCCGTCCAGCTTGACGCGCGCCTGCTTGAGGGATCGAGCCAAAAACCTTCGATTTCATCGGCCATGGGGTCATAGACTTCAAGCTCGGCCGTCAGCTTGAGCAGCTCAGCTCCTTCCTTGAATAAGGTCGGTCTTCCCTTCAGCAGTCGTGTGAGCCTGGCTGCGGCTTTCAAGCCGATCGACAAACCGAGCTCCCGGAAGGCGAGTCGATATTCCACGGGGGCTGTCCAGGATCCCCTCCTGGAGAACGCATGCAGACCCCTGCGGGCGGCTTCGAGAACGGTCCTGAGCAAATGAGCATCCGCCAGGAACCCCTGAAAGGCCAACTGGGCAATCCGGTACCCATCGCACAGCAGCCCTCCAATGCCCAGGGGATCGTCCGTGATCCAGTTCTCTCCCATGCACATCCTGGCGAGCTCGTCGATCTCCCGAGCCAAGTCCAGGCGGACCGACGTTCTTGGGAGCCGAGCCATGGCGCTCTGGAGCTCGCAACAGGTGATGAATCCTTCGAGGGGGTCGTGCTGTCCCATCGCAGTGATCAGGGGGCGGGACAGGTCGATGCTCATCTTCCAGAACATCCCCTTCGCCTCGTCCCGGGATGTCTCATAGGTAAAACGCGCATGGGCCGTCTGTGCCAGCTCGGCGGCCTGGAGGCAGTACGATTCATCCCCGGTCGCACCGCTGACCGCGTTCAGGGCGTGCATCCATTTGGTCAGGTAGTGATAATACTGCCCGTCCCGGTTCCACTCCCGCTCTTCGTCGATCGGCTCGTCGGGGGGGCGCTCGTTCAGCGGTTTGCCGATCCTGAGTCCACCGATGGTCGGG
>CALBZH010000728.1 GCA_937889795.1 uncultured Syntrophobacteraceae bacterium
GGACCACCCCATCCTGCTTGCCATGCCCGAAACACGCTACCTCAAGTGCTGGCTCCTGCAGGTCCTCTGAGACCCTCCATGGAAAACCTTGAACGGGTGACGCACCGGCAGAATAGTCAATAGGCGGGATTCCCGCCGCAAAGAGCGGGGATCCCGCCTGGCTTGAAGGATCAATGGATCGACGTTTCCCGCCGCTTTACAAGCGCGGCATCCAGCTATCCACATCGGTGAATTCTGAGATCGTCTGCTCGGTGCCCACCTGTTCGAGCTTGTTCAGACCATCCACCAGGGCCCGGGCGCTCGCGAGAACGATGTCCGTATCCACGGCCCGTCCGTCCACGAGGTGACCATTTTCTTCGAGCCGAATGCTGATCTCTCCTTGAGCGTCCGTCCCCGCTGTTACGGCGTTCACTTCATAGCGAACCAGTCTCGGGAACCGCTTGACCATCTTGAAAATGGTCTTGAAAGCCGCATCCACCGGACCACGACCAAACCCTGCGTCCTGAAGGGTCTGCCCGTCGACCTCCAGCTGCACGGTCGCATTGGGAACGGAAATGGAGCCCGCTGTCACGTTGAGATACAGCAGTTTGTAGCGTAAGCGCTCCGTGGCCGTTTTCGAAGCGAGAAGCGCTTCCAGGTCGGCGTCGAAGATGACCTCTTTCTTGTCCGCCAGATCCTGAAACGCCTGGAAGCATCCTTGGGCCTGCTCGGGCGGAAAGTCATAGCCCAGTTCAGCGATGCGAGCCTGAAACTGCTCCAGGGTCGTGTCAACGTTCAGGAGATCCCCACTGGGCTGAACGCCGAGCCTTTCAGGGCGAAGGATTTCGTAAGGCGGCTTTTCCGTCGTGTCTGCCAGCTGCGGCACGTCCATTTCGCAGACGAAGGCATTTGCCCCCACGACCGCCTTATGCGGCTGCAAGGGAATCCCCGTGAGACGTCGAACGAGACGACTGGTGGGATAAATCTGGTCCATCCGGATCTGGGTTTGACAATCCAACGTGGCAGAGCGAGCCTGCACAATAGCGGCAAGCTCCTCAAGAGCCGTGTTGCCGGCCCGCTCACCGATCCCGTTCACGGTACAGTGTACCTGCGATGCCCCCTCTTGGAGAGCCGCCAGGGAATTCGCCACGGCCAACCCGAAATCATCGTGGCAGTGGATGCTAAACGCGGCTTTCTCGAAGCTCTCCAATTCCTCCTTCAACCGCTTGAACAGCCGGATCACATCGCTCGGCAGCGCAACGCCCACTGAATCCGCCAGGTTGATGGTCGAGGCGCCGGCCTTGATGGCAGCCCGGCACAGCTCAACGACTTCCACCGGATCAGCCCGAAACGCGTCAACGAGCGAAAACTCCACATCGGCGGTCAGCTCTTTGGCCATCGAAACGGCTGATGCGGCGAGCTCGCGGGTCTGCTCGACGGTCTTTTTCAGAAAGTGCTCCCGATACTCCCGCGATGCTGGAACGAACGTGTGGATCCGCGGATGGAAAGAATGCTTGACCGCATCCCAGGCAATCTCAAAATCACGCGGGTTGGTCGCCCGCGCCAGAACCGCAACGATCGGGCCGTCGATTTCCCGCGCCACTCGCTCACACACCTTGAACTGTTCTTCGGAAGCAGCAGGGAAGCCCGGCTCCAGAACATCCACCCGCAGTCGAGCCAGCTGCTTGGCGATGCGGATCTTCTCGTCACCGGTGAGAATCGTTCCAGGAGACTTGGTGCCGTCCCGCAGGGTTGTATCCAGAATTCGAATTTGCCGCATAATGTGCCCTCCGTCCTTCCCGCTTGATTTCCACACCCCTGGAGCGTGTTTGCCCCCCTCAAACTCGCAACTGCGCTGATTTCTTGATAGAACTCGATACTTGCAGTCCTGATGGTCCTTGTCAACCGTTTTCCCCTGATTGGGCCAGGAAAAAGATGCTTGACATTCAACCCCCCTTAAGGTAGCTAGAGATCCGCGCTTGGGCTGCATGGCAGACAACCTGCTCCGCTCGGGCAAGAAAGGGCGGATAGCTCAGCTGGGAGAGCATCGGCCTTACAAGCCGAGGGTCACAGGTTCGAGCCCTGTTCCGCCCACCAGCAACACCATACGGGGTCGTAGTTAAGATGGTTATAACGCCGGCCTGTCACGCCGGAGGCCGAGGGTTCAAGTCCCTTCCACCCCGCCAGACAATT
>CALBZH010000729.1 GCA_937889795.1 uncultured Syntrophobacteraceae bacterium
CTTCACCGATCAGGCTTTCGAATTTCTGACCGGCTTTCTCGGCGAGCTGCTCGGCGGCTTTAAGTGCCTCGGGCGTCTTGGCGTTGGCAACGGCTTCCTGAGCACGGCGAAGAATCTCGAAAGCTTCCTTCTGCTTGTCGAGCCAGGCCTTGTCCTCGGTCATCGTCTGACGCTTGGCCGATCGAATCCGCTCCTCAAAGGACATGCGGGATTCGGCCATGCGTTGCTGAATGGCGAGCACCTCCGCATGGTACTTCTTCTCGTCGGAGAGTGCCTGGAGCTGAGCCGATTGGAGGGCCTTCAGCCAGTCACCGAGTGCCTTAACCTTGGCATCCTTCAGGTCGATCTCAATTTGCTTACGCTGTTCAGCAACCTGCTGCTCGGTGGCTCCGCTGGCCTGAAGAATCTGCCGCTTTTGATCCGCCTCTTGCTGGGCAATCTGCATCATGGCCTGCAGCTTCTGCCGCTGGATCTGAAGAGCCGCCTGAGCGCCTTCCTGCTCATTGGATGCGAGAGTCTTGGCTCGCTCGGACGCGAAATCGAAGTAACCGGAGACGCGACTGCGCAGGCCGTCATATGCTGAACCGACAGCCTTGACGGTCTTTTCGAGCTGCTCGAGCTGGAAGGCGGTTAAAGCAACGGACTTCTTCTGCTCGGTTTGGGCTGCGGTGGCTTTCTTCCAGGACTGGGTCTGATTATCCCATACGAGCGCGCCTTCCTTCACCAGGCGGTTGAAGTCGGCGAGGGAATTGATGTTGATACCAAGCTCCTTGCCAAGGTCGCGCGCTTTCTGGGAGGCTTTATCGTCGATCTTTTGCCGCTCCTGAGAAGCCGACTTGGCGACATCCTCCCACTTCTTCATTTCCATGTAGGCTGAAACGAGATTGTAGATCTGAGTGGCGGCGAAGGTGGCGGCAAGGGCGAGGCCTCCGCTCATCCAGGTGGAGAGGGCAACACCGGCAAGTCGAGCCTGGGTCGAAGCCGTGGCGATGTCCATGAGGATCTGAGCGGATTTCGCCGCGCGAAGCGCCGTCATGGCGGCCTGGAGCCCGGCGATGGTGCTGGTCAGGAGCTGCACGCCCTTGGAGACTCCCCACACCGCGCCCAGGGCGAGGAAGACGTCCTTCCACTCAAGGGCGAACTTCGCGACGTTGGCCGTAAGCGTGATAAGGTCGGCGGCAAGCTCTCCTATCGAGGCGGCATTGTCGCGGATGAATCCTGCGACGTCGCTCATGGCCTGGGCCAAGTCCTTGTTGTTCAGGACCGCGTTGTTGATCTCCTTATCGACGAGCTGCAGTGCCCCGGAAAACGTCTTCGCGCTTTCGGCAGCGCGCCCCTCGAAGGCTGCCGATTGCTCGAGGAAGACCTGATAGCGGACCTGGGCCTTCTCAAGGTCGGTCAGATCCTTCCAGGCGCGGCCGTGGGCGTTGTGGGCCTCATGCCAGGCGGTCACATAGGTTTCGTTGAGCGTGAGCCCGAGGTACTCGGAGGCCTCCGCTTCGCCGCGGAGCGCTGACGTGACCCGCTCGATTCCGCCTTCAAGATCGGTTTTGCCGGCGCTGAGGTTGGCGGTCCGCTTGATGACCTCCTGCATCTGGTCTGCGGACAACCCAAGGCGCTTCGTCATGTCGACCGTTCGAGAGACCGCGTTGGAAAGCGTGGTATCGGAATAGATGACGAGCTGCTTGGAAAGCTCTTTGATGCGATCCTGCCAGGATTGAATGGATCCCGTGTTTTCGAATTCTCGGTTGGCTGCACGGATGCTCGCCGTCAGATTGAATTGAGCAGTCTCTCCATCCTTGAGAATCCCAACCATCGCCTCGAAACCGCGCTTGGCAGCCTCGATGCTGAGATACCCCGCAACCAGCTCCTTGACTCCAACGCCAAGCCTGCCGATAGCTTGTTGACCATTGCCTGCGGCTGCGTTGAAGGCGTCTACCGCTAGCTTCCCGCGCTTGAAGCCAGACTCGATGGAATCGGTCACGGCTTTCGCGGCCAGCTCGCCTTTGGTCTGGGTCTGGATTAGGATATTGATTGCGTCGGCCATGAACGCCTCAATCGTGGAGGGTGAGGTGATGGTTCTGCTGCTTCAGCTGTTCTTCGGGATGGCCCTTGGTTACGCCGGAACCCATATGCTGTTCGGATCCGGTAGCCTATCCCTTCTCGGGATCCTGGCGTGCTTTACCTCAATAGTCCTTCTTATCAAGGCATCGACTCGCCTATTTCTTTGGCTCGTTTCGATTCAACGGAAAGGGCCGTGCTCATGAAGCTCCAGCCGTATTCCCATGGCTTACTGTGACCAAGTCGTATCAGATCGCAGAAGAGCTCGCCGAAGCGGTCTGCCTGATCCCCTGCAGATACCCGACGCCCTCCATGAGCGTGCCGATGATCTCGTAGAAAGGGCGGAGCATCTCGCGTGCGCCCTCCAACACCTGCCCGAATTCGGAGAGCGTGAGCTGCTTCAGCTTCTCCGAGGTGAGATCCGTCACCAGCTCAAGCACCTCTGTGGGGATCTCTGTCGCTCCGGCCATGAACCCGATCGGGTCGAAGGTCAAGCTCTCCAATGCAAGGAGATTCCTGATCTGCCCCACGGTGGGCTCATGGACACGGACGACGGTACTTCCAAGATCAATTGCCTTTTCGAGGCGCACGTTACATCATCTCCGTCTTGTAATATTCCTGGCCTGCGGCTTGGGTGGTGTCGGCTATGACGGACCCGGTGCAGCTCAAAACCGCCTGCTTTTCCCCGATGAGGTTGATATCCCCGTTCAGGTTGATCTGAACCTTGTGGAAGGTCCATCGCTGGCGGGGGCCCTGGTCGCTCTTGTCGGAAACGAAGGTGAGCCGCTTGGTCACCGAGCCGGACGACATGCCCCAGACATACTTCTTGTCCACGGCTTCGTAGTTGTAGGAGACCTCATCGGCGTCGACGAGATCGGCTCCCGCGAGCTGGCGCACATAGCCGTAATCGGGATCGATCGAGTAATCCGTGCCCTGTACGCGCCTGGTGGCTCCGTCAGCGCTGGTGATGATGACGTCTTCGAGCTTCTCGACACCGGAGAGGGTCGCGGATATCGTGGTGCTGGTGATGGTCTCGCCGGCCACGAACGTACCACGGTTACCTCCTGCGACCTCGATGAAGCCGGAGCCGACATAGGCAATTTTCCCCGTTGCGCCGGAGGTTCCACCTGTCACGGTAAGCCCCACGGTAAACGGGCCATTGGTCACGGTGCCGTGGGAGAGCTTGTTGCTGTAGACGTTCAGGTGCCCGAGATCGACATAGGAATCGGCCGCCCAAGTCTTGGTCGTGGCGTCAACCGATCCTGCGGCTTGGTTGAGGGTGTTCACGGCGGTACCGAGAAGAGCCATCATCATGTTTTCTTCGGATTGCTCACGGAGCCCGAAGGACACGGTAGCCTCTCGGTCGGTTTCGACTTCCAGGATGGTCGCGCGCGCGGCGTTCCGGGTGGATTTGAGCTTCTCGGTCGAGACCTTGCAGTTGAAGGTCAGGTTTTCGAGCTCTCCGAGATCGACGCCAGGATCGGAGGATCCGACGGCCGCGACATAGACGCGCCCGGTTCCGTTGTAACGAATGTTTTCGACGTTGCTTGCAAGGGCCATCGTGGCTCCTCCTCATCGTTTAAAGTAAAACGCCAGCATCATGATCAAGAGAGACACCCACCATTCAGGGATCATCTTGCCCATGATGAGAAGGGCTCCGCTGATCATGACGAACATCAAAATCAGGACCGCTCGAATCGAGTATTCCGGCAGTCCGAAAGCGCGCTTATCGCGTCGTCCAATGGTCACATCGCATCATGGTAACGCCCTTCGATTGCTCTTGAGCATGGACACGTTCACCATCGAATAGCTGACATAGAGCGGGTGGTAGCTCTCCGAGGAGGATTCCCCGGTCGTGTTGACGTCCTTGAGGCCGGCGCGATAGAGGGCGTTCTCCGCTATCTCGCGCATCTGCTCGGCCTGCAGCATGCCAGTGAAGGTCTTGACGGAGTCCGTCGACACGATCTCGCTGTTGACCACCCCAACGCCCAGGTGCAGCCTCCAGTCCGTTTCGCGCTTGGAGCTGCCGCGCTCCTGGTCGATGCCAATGATTGTGACCAGGGGATAGTCGCCCTCGTCTGGCGGGTTCTTGTCATCGAGGCCGAGCATGATCAGCGGCCCCTTTCCAAATTGCGCCGTACACCATTCCGCGAGGATGACATCCTCCGCGAGAGCGTCCCGTGCTTCAGTGAGAATCTCATCGGTCGTCATGTTTTTGCCGCTCCGGATCGGTATCGCTCAATGGCCTTCCAGAATTTGTCCTCGAAGTAGGGAAGCACTTTGGACTTCACCTTCCTAAAGACGGGGTCAATCACCGGGCGCTTCGGGATGTTCAGATACTCCGTATCCGGCCGCAGCACGAAGTAGCCGCCAGTCACCGCCCCGCTGCGCCCGAGCTTCGTCCACTTCTGACCCTTGATCTTGGTAGATACCCAAAGCAGACGGACCTTCTTCGTGACCTTGGTCTTTCCGCCGTGCTCCGCCCGCCTGAGGGCCGCCATCAGCCACGGGTCATCCACCTGGCCGGGTTCTCCCTTGCGACTCTTCCCGAGTCCGATTTCGAGCGTGTTGGCATCCTGGTCGATCAGGTACCGCACGAAGCGCCCCAGGTAGAACAGGGGCGACGCCGGAGCCCCGCGGAACTTCCTGAACTTGAGCGTGATCGGGTGGAGCTTCGCCCAGTTGGTGCCGCCGTACTCGATGTGATTGCGCAGCTCCTGCTGAATCCAGTAACCGGTTGACCCCAACGCCGAACGCCGTGCCCGGGCGAACAGCCCCGGCAGCTGAAGGACGGCCTGCGCTGTTGCGCTCAGGCCATCGGCTTTGAGATCGACTACGAGCATGGGTCAACTCACAGGTGTTACTTGTTGGTTCATCACTTCCTGAACGTGGGACGGAGATCCCGACGAAGCTCGATCTTCCAAATACCTGAAACCATCTTGCGCCGCCCGGTCACGGTCCATACATCTTCCCCAACGGTCAGCATGTCATTATTGGTAGGGTTGGAAACATCGCTCTCCCTCACCCATGCCGTTGCGGACGCCTGGAGGGCCGCGCGCCATTGAGCGTCGTCCAGCTCGTCCCCTCCGAAAAACAGGACCAGGATCTCCGATGGATCACCACCGGTTGGGGTGTATGTGGCGTTCACGCTGAACTGCGTGAACGCCGAATTATTGATGCCTGGAAAATTGTCCTGAAAGCCCATGGCTTTTAGGTCGCCGTATTCGTGTCGATCAGGTATCCGCACGCCTTGGAGATTTCCGACTTGGCCACTCCGTCCTCATCGTACGAGGCGAGGAACGCCTCGGCGGTGTCGTGACGGACGCGCAGGATGCGGCTTCGCACCTCTTCACTGTAGTATTCCTCGACGATCACTTCTTCCGTGGCGCCTTCATTCCAGAGAAACGTGCGGCCGACGCAGGGCTCCACGACGTCCACCGTGTCTCCCGCGGCCACCCGACAGAGCATGGCATACTCGCTGCCCCACAGATCCGAGAGAGTGGCGTCCTGGTTTTTCTTGGAGCTGTTGTACAGCGCACCTGCCACGAGCACCCGCTCAACGTCGAAATAGGTCTTGAGGTGGTCCACGGAGACCTGCCCGGTTTTGGCCGCATCGGGAAAGAGCTGATAGATTTGAGCCTGTACGGCCGTGTTGATCTTGAGGTTCTGGAAGGCCGTCCAGTTCAGGATCAGACAGTTGGGAATGATGCCGCTCGCTCGGAGCGTGTTTTTTCCCGTTTCAACATCATTCTTGGGCAAAGACGCGATGTTCGACCAGACAGTGGTGACAGTGTGCGCCGAGAAATTGGTGCTGTTGAAGAGCTTGTTCGCGATCCTCGCCTCCTGAGCCCGGAGGATGTCGTTCATCAGGATGTTGGAGATGGTGAGCTCATAGGAGAACTTGGTGCCGTAGATCTTTGCAAACCGCTCATCAATGCGCCGCTCCAGGCCGTTTTCAGCCGTGCGATAGAATCCGGACTCGAATTCATCCTCAGAGCGGTTGTAGTGGCCCAGAGGACCCCTCTTGGTGTCGAGCAGGTTGAAAAGCGATTCTTTCGGGATGACGGGGTATTCGGCGGAGTTTTCCATCACGCGAAAAATCGGCATCACTTCGAGGCCGATAAATCCCATGGTCGGTGCTGCCTGCAGAGTCTCGTAAACCGCCATTCCGAGGTCAGGACGCTGCAGCGCGGTATCGGAAGTGGGTCTCATGGCTCTATTCCTCCTTATCGGTTGTCATATCCTCAATGGCTGCACGTTTTTCGCGAGCATCAGCTCAGTTTGGCGTATTCCACCTCCAGCCAGACAGCATAGATCAGCAGATCATCAGTCCCGAGCTCACCGGCTTTCGGACCGAACAGACATGTCAACACGGCTGGCATCGTATCCGGAACATCTCCGTGGGCAATGCTGGCGCTATATTCCGTGAGGGTTACCCCTCCATCGATCTCGTCGTCCGTTCCAGCGCAATCGGTATCACCCGCGCCGAAGTAACATTCATGCTCAAGAACCGGAGTGTCATTGGCCCCGGACATCGCCGCAAGCCAGTGGATTTCAACCGCTGCAGCTCCATCCATCTCCTGCGGCATCGGAGCAGAAAAACCGACTTTGGGAGGAGTCGCATGATTGTTGAAGCGGAGAACGATCTCCTTGTTCGATTCCTGTGAAAACCCGCAAGAAGCTGCTGCCTCGCTCACGAATTTGGTAAGTGCGGTTCCGTCTTCGAGAGTGAGCGCCCCCAACGGAATGGGGATGGTCTTCTTTGCCGTGTCGATGGACGCATAGATTTCCGCTATAGCCGCCTCAACCGTCGTTTGGGCCGTGTGACCTGCTGCATCCGCGAGCGAGGTAGTGGCTGCCGTATTGGTCAGATAGGGATCCACGGTGGCTTCGATCACGTCGTTTTCAGCCGTCGCAGCTTCCAGAGCCACGAACTGAGCGTTTCCCGATGCGGAGTCGCTGACCTTTCCGTCATTGGCTCCATAGAGATTGGCACCCACCGCGAAAGAATCAGCAGCCTCCACGAGTCTGGTTCCGCTGTCATTGAGACCCTTTACCGCAATGGGATCTCCGGATTTAGCCGGAGCCAGCGTCGTCCCGATGCAGGCCTCTCCTGCATCCGCATAGACCACCTCGGGAGGAGAGGTCGTGGTTCCGGATTTAATCTTCACCCGACGGTAGGCTTCAAGGTCCTCTCCGGCCGTGAAAGTTCTGGGGCCTTCAGTCCATACAGCAGACATATCCTTCTCCTTTGGCTATCCGTTGACGGTTATGGGATGCAGTGGATCAATTCCGATTCCTCGATTCGAGCCATGCCCGATGAGACTCGGCATATTTTGCCGCGGCCGCCTTCAATGCCTCGGTTCGGCTGCAGTTGTGCTCGCGCTGATGGGATTCGACCAACTCCATGAAGTCGGATCCGGTGTTGGTTTCCTTGGACTTGCCTGCCTGTCCAGCTGATTCAGGAGAATCCGTTGTGAGGCTCTGGAGATCCTTCTCGCGCTGATCACGGTCAGCCAGGAAGAATTGACCCATGGCGGAATCGACAGAATCTCCGGATTCGATGGCCTTCAGAGTGGTGGCCGGATCCCCTTTTGCGTTGAGGATCTCGATCACGCGGGCTCGCTCTTCGTTGGCTCCAGCCGTTTTGGCCTGATCTTTCAAAGTGGCCACATCGATGGACTTTGCTCCGAGGTCATGAATCTCCTGGTATGCGTCCGGATATTGTTCCAAGATCGCTTTGGCGTTCATTTTCCTTCCTTTCTCTCTCGCCTTGGCGAGAGCCTGATCGAAATCACCAATCGAATCCACGAGGCCGGCGTCGAGAGCCTGCCGGCCGATGAATTCTCTGCCATCTGCCATGGTATTCAGCACCGAATCGAGATCCGTTCCACGGTTGCGCGAGACAGAATCCACGAACAATTCATAGTAGGTGTCCACGATGGATTGCAGATAGGCCTGACCTTCCTCGGAGAGGGGCTTTTCGTCGGATGCTATCCGCTTGTACTTGCCGGCAAAGATCTGGGTGCGCTTGATGCCAAGCTTTTGATCGTATTCAGATCGGTCCACGTGGGTGAGCGCTACGCCGATGCTTCCCACCATGGCCGTGTCCTCTGCCATGACCTCCGATGCCGCCGACCCGATCCAGTAGGCGGCCGAAGCCATCATCCCGTTGGCAAACGCAAGGATGGGCTTCCGAGATCGATTCTGTGCGATGAAGTCGGCTACCGCCTTGGTACCGTCGACAGACCCCCCGGGTGAATCCACATCGAGCAAGATCGATTCAACGGAAGGGTCGTTCAGGGCGGACTGGATGTCTCTCTTCAGAAGCTGCGTGGACGTTCCGCCGCTCATCCGCATGAACAAGTTCGCACGCTTTTCGAGAACGCCGTAGACCGGGATCACGGCGACGCCATCCTTGATCTCATAGTTGTCGGAGGCTCGGTTGCCGCTTTTTCCGACCACCACATCAAAAGAGGCGCTTGGGTTGTTCATCCTGGCGTCGATGAAGGCTTGGATTTCTTCGAGCTTCGCCGGGTGGATCGCCCAGGCTTTGTCCTGGATCATGCCGATAAGAGTCTCTTCCTTACTCATCGTCATCCTCTTCGCTGGGAGCCGGTTGAGGGACAAGGGGCGTGCCATCCGTTCGGGCCACTGGTGTCAGAGCGACGTCATACTCATCCTCGAGCTGCTTGATGTAGGCTCGCTCAATTGCCGCCTGACGGAGACCAATCCGCCAATCCTCGGACTTCTCTCCATAGATCTCGCTGTACGTCCTCGTGTACGTTTCGAGTCTTGTCTTGTCGGCGTTGGCTGCCTTATTCTTGTCGATGGGTCGGAGAGGAGGCGGGAGCCATCGTGTCCGCGTATACGGATGAAGGTTCCGCAGAAACTGGTCGACTGATTCGACCGGGAGAAGCCGGCGGATGACCGCCTCATATTCGAGCCACATCAGGGTCGGCTGGCAAAACCGGTTAACAATGACCTGGCGGTCCGTGTCATCGAATTTGGCGGCATTTTCGAGACTCGCCTGGCTCGCCGAGTAGCTGGCCTTATACTCACGCGAAATGTTCTCCGGGCCTCGACAAGTGGACATCCCAAGGCGTCTGATGATCGACTGGAACATGATGTCGAAGTTGGGGCCAGGAGCATCATTCGGGATGATCGTTGGTTTTTCTCCTGCGCGCCCGACGATCAAAGTCCCCTTCTCCAGTTCCTGGATACGGTCCTCCCAATTGGCTGTAGTGGTTCCTCCCTGGCCGAATGTGTCCTCAATGAACGCTGTGAACAGGTTCGAGATAAGCGCTTTGACCAGGGCGGCGTCGACGAAGTCGTTGTTGTCACGCAGCTCCTTGATGACAGAGCCCATGATTGAATCCTGGCGGTATTCGGAGACGTTGCGTACATCGCAGACAAGCAGCAGGTTGGGCAGGCCGGTTTTTGAATCGGTGATTGGCACTTTCGTGCATTCGGCCGTGGTGGCCATGCTTCGGCCATACAGCTTATTGCTTCGCTTCAGGATATAAGCCGACTGGACTTCACCTTCTGAGTCCAGATCCAGACCGTCATAGACGTCCGTGTCGCCGCTCAGATCGGTTGGTGTAACCAGCCTCGATGGATCGATAGGAAGCAGGCGCAGGAAGAATGGGCGTCCAGGCTTCTCCTTGCGAATCACCTGGAAGAGTCCGATCCCGTCGAGCTTCCACTGGAAGAGGGCGAGGGCCTGCATCATGTAGATGTTTTGGCGCCGCGTCGCATCGCAGAAATTTCTCGGGTCGAGACCCCAGATTTCGAAAAGATCGTACACCCGCTGTTGGAATTCCTGCTGCCATGCCACATCCAGGTCGAGCCATCGGAGCATGGGTTGTGCCTGGGGAGTGAGGCCGGTCCCTATGACTTCGGTGATCAATCCTTCGATGATGCCGTGGGCCATCGCATCGTTGAGGTAGAGATCCCAGGATCGGTTAGACACTTTGAGACGCTCCGCCTCGGAGAGTCTCCTCGAAACCAGGTGAGACACCCAATTGGATAGGGTGCCCTTGATCGAAGCTCCGGCACGACGGAAAGAGCGCCCCGATGCTCCAGGACGAGGAATTGAAGGACTATTTCCAAGTCTCTGCTTGGGCAATGGCTTTTCGCTTGAACGAGAGAAGAAGGATAAGAGACTCATCGGTGGGGTACCCCAGTTTTCATGCGATCGAAGACGCTGGAGCTCCCCGTAGAGGTGAGTGCCGCATACTCTGAACGCATCTTCTGCAGGGTAGGGAGATCGGCCTTGGTGTACGTGAGTCCTTCGGCGGCCACATGCTGGCCGTTCTGGAGCACGTCCAGGATTGCCGTATCGATGGCTGAGAGAAGCTCAGCGGCTGTCGCCACTTTTCCTCCTTCGTCGGTAGGGCAATAAAAAAGGCGGCAAGTCGGATGGTGCGGGCACCCGACTGCCGCCTTCATTATTCTGACCGCCTGGAGAGTGATCAGCCCTTACCAGGCGGCGCCCTTTCAAAGATTCCTATTGGCTGTCACACAAATTTTCAGTGGTGTCAATGGGGTTGGTTACAGGAGCCTCCTCCGTCGATTTGAACGGCAATCTGCAACCTCGACAGCGGTGATAACGCACTCGTATGCCGTCGCTCCATGGCCTGGTGCTCTCCACGATGGTATTCAGTGATCGGCATCTTGGGCACTGAACGTCTACGCTCGCGGCATTGGAGAGCTTCACTTCGGATCCGCTCCGAGGTTGCGGCAGTTCGTTGACGAATTCCTCCACGAGCTCGACAAGATCATCAGGCGACCGAACTTCTTCCATTTGTGCGACAGTCTTCTTAGCCATGCATTCTCCTTCCAGCCCATGGATTGATGCGACGATCCTTGAGACTTCCGTTCAGTCCTGCCTGGGAGATGACCGATGGTCTGGCACCGGTTCGGTTGTGACCGCTTCCTCCAGGCGAGGATTGCAGTAGATTCACGCCACCGCCTGGCCACTCTGGATCAGCAAGAACCAAATTCCCTATCTCACAATCCAGCAGGTGATTGTCCTTGCGAAGCTGAACCCAGTTTTCAATCCCTTTGCGGTCCCGGCGCTTTTCCTCAGCCATGATCTGCCTGAAATACACATGGTCGGTCCCAGAATGCAGATAAGCGCCCTGAGGCATATGCTCCATCGCCATCCTGAGTCGATAATGGAAGGAATCCTTTAGCTTTCCAGTATCGAGTTGAATTACCTGGAGGCCTCCTGGGATCGGTCGACCAGATGGAGTCTTTTCCAGCGGCTTTCCGATGTGAAGCTTTCCGGCCAGACCGCCACTTGCTCCCTTTGTTCCCCAAACGGGGCAGCCTCGGCCCCTACCGTTAGCCCTGAGCCAATTGTAGGTATCCTCCGTCATGCTGATCCCACCCTCTCCGCTCCCGCCTCCAGTATCGACCCCCGCGCGCCAGATCCGCATGGAATCATCGGTCCCATCAATGGGATAAGCCGTCTCGAACAGCAGCTTTTCGACCTCATCCCAGTTGGCGAGTAGGCCATAATGGACCAGCCACGAGGTGAAATCCTTAGCCCAGGCCCGCACGGCAAACCAGCGTCCGTACTTCTGCACATCGACGAAGCAGGTGAGGGCGATGGCCTCCTGCGGGACGGTCTGATCAGGCAGAGCGCAGCATGCCTCTTTGAGATCCGCGTCTGGCATGGTCGAGACGCGTGGAATCCAAGGCTGTGCCCACCAGGAATTAACTACGTTCATGAACTTCTCAGGGAAGTCCTTGTTCTTGACGAAGACCTCCGCCATCTCTCCCCAGCTCAGCCAGGGAGAATAGAAGGACGGCAAATTGAACCCAACGGATCTTGGATGGACCTTCGCCTTCTCCCGAGGCCTCCACTCTCCGGCCTGAATCAGTGTTGGTCGGTGGAGGTCAGTGATGGTCTCCTGACAGTGCTCACACTCATAGGCCGCGAGCTCGCGCACCCGTGTCACGTAATTCTGATCTGAACGATCCAGCTCTTTGGGCCACTTGATTTGATCAAATTTGAGTGTCTGGTACTTCCCACAGTGAGGACAAGGCACCCAGTAATCGTTGATCACGTCGCAGGACTCTAGCTCGCGTGTGATCTGCCCGTCTTCGGTGGTGGGTGTCGAGGTGATCACCGTCTTCTTGTTCCAGAACGTCTTTTGACGTTCCGTAGCCAGGCTGATCGGGTCGGCTTCCTGACCGGTGAATCGAGGAAACTTGTTCACTTCGTCGAGGAAGACATAGCGACATGGCCTCGAGGCCAGAGACGCCGGCGAATTCGCTCCGGCAAGAGTCAGCACCATGCCAGGGAACAGCATTTCAAGAGTTGTGAAGTCGTCCTCGTTGGATGGCTTTCGCGCTGCAAGCTCCGGGCTGCCGTCTATCATCGGGTGGATGCGCTTTCGTGAAACGGATTTGGCCAGATCGAGAGTCGGCATGACGAACAGTGCTGGAGAAGGATCCTGATGGATAGCATAGCCGAGCATGTTGTATAGGCTTTCCGTGCCTCCGAGCTGCGATCCCTTGTTGAAAACGATTCTCTCGATGTAAGGATCCGAGAAGGCGTCCATGATGCTAACCAGATAGGGAGTTCGCTTGTTTCTCCATTGACCAGGCTCACTGGAGGTCTCTGAGGCCAAAACGCGGTATTTGTCCGCCCATTCACTCACGGTGAGCTTCTCTGGAGGCTTCCACGACTCCTTGACCTCTCGCGGGATTGGAACAGCACGGCTCAAACGGCATCCTTTATCTTGGAGGGCTTCTTCTCGGTCTTGATCGATCGAGCCAGCTTCTCAAGCACCTTATGAATCTCGGTTCGAATCTGCGTCTCGATGTCTCGAATCTCTGATACTCCATAAAGCACCGGAGCCAACCTCCTGGGCAGCGCCAGAAACGCCGATTTTGCCTCACTCACCAACACGGTAAGCCACTTGATCGCCTGGTCCTTCTCGATGAGATCCCCGCGCAGCGCCGAAGCCTTCAGCTCCTGAAGATCCGCCGCTGCTATCTCTTTTCTAAGCCTCGCATCATCGAAGCTTTCGCCTCCCTCCTTGGAGGTCCGAAACTTCGGAGCGATATGGTTCTCGATATAGAGCTTTACCGCCAACTTTCCGTCATACTGTCCTTTCGCAACCCGCGCCGGAGCCAACCACTTCCCCCCCTTCGCCCAGAGGAAAATGGTGGGTTCTGAGACTCCGAGCAAGTACGCCAATTCTTTGGCTGTCAATTTGCTGACATCACCCATATCGCCCTAATATAACTCTGAAAATTTTGACGCTCACCAAAATTGCGGGCTGGCGCGACCCGTGCTGAGAGGGTCGCCTGGAAGAACCTAAGCCAGAAGCCCGCATACTATCTCGCGAAGATCTGATGATGAGCAAATCTCAACTCCGGATGATACAAACAATCGCTTCAGGTCTTCATGGATATCGACATCATCAGGAACACATAGAACCAATCCAACGTCAGCCATGTTGAATTCGCCTTTCTGCATCAGCAACTGACCCAAGGCGCGCGCCATCTCTTTCAGCTTTGTTGTGACCTTCAATTCAATAATAACGGTCCTTCCGTTTGCTTCCACTACCAAATCCGTTTCGAGCAATCCGAAGCACAAACCAACTTGAACTTTATGCTCATGCAAAATGTTCACACAATGATCTGAAAATTGTTTTTCAAACCTGAATTGACTCGATGAGATCTGCTTTCTCCGTTGCATCTGCATAACTTTTGACGTTTTCCTTCTTAAGGCAGATGCTTCTTTGTAGCCTGGAATATGCGATATGAATTTCCAACTAATCGATGCTGCTGAATACCCTGTCTCAATCGATACTTCCTCGATGTTTTCCATCTCAAGCCAGAAGCAGTACAGATCCTCGGCAATCATTCTTGGCCTATCAGGATTCTTGACGGGACGTTTCCTTAATGCTGGAACGCCTGTCTCTCTGAACGACTGGCTTTCCCTTTCCAAGTAGTTCTTCCAGGGATCGAGGCCATGCTTCTTGAGTATTCCACAGATAACCTGCTTGTTGATTTGCAATCTTTTCCCGATAGCCTTGGCTGACTCTCCAGCATCGTATGAATCGAGGACATGCAAATCCAGCGGATCTTTGTCTCCAAATGCCTTGACCAAGAAATTCCGGATCGTGTTGCAGTCAAGATTGAGATGCGCTGCGATCTCCGTTGTAGGTCTTAGATCCTTGCGCATCTTCACGATGAGAGCTTGATTGAGCGTCACGCACTTCTGTTTTATCCGGATCTGACGCCCTTTACCTGACCTGGTCTTGTGCAGGGCCTTGGCCTTCTGATTCTCCGTCAGGCCGTTCCAGATCGATAATTGTTGTGGATCCTTCGCCATGCTCACTTCGATTCGACCTCAGTCCGCTTGCTGTAAGCGAGACTGGCGTAGTGGGCGATCTTGAGGAGGTCGCGAAGCTCTTCGGACTTGCCGCGCTGGCCGTTGCCGAACCTGGCTGCATAGCGTCGGATCTGGACCACGCAGTCTTGAGCCGACCATGACTCGACCTGGTCAAACGGTGCGTCACCGTATTGCTGGACGGTGTAGTTCTCGACGTGATCCATCACCAGGGCAGAGAAGCTGTTCCACTGAGCCCCACGAATTGACAGGCCTGCACCTTCAGGCATGGTCTTCCTTTCCATCCAGGATGAGAATGAACTGCTGATAGGACCGAACCTCGTGCCACTCATGACCGAGGGCTGAGAGGATCATGCGCACTCGCTTCTGATCGTCGGAGAGACGGCCGCTCTTGGACTTGAGCTCAACCCAGAGGGTGCGTCCCTTCGGCATCGCGATGACCAGGTCGGTTTGACCTGGGACGTTTGAGCCTCGGGAACGGTCGTGGAAGAAGTGATAGCCTCGTTCCCTGCAGAGCTTCTCCGCTTTGGCCTGGAGATCCTTCTCGGGGCCTGGATCGGCTGAGCAGGGTGCTGATGGTGCAGACACCATTTGGCGCGCCTGGTATTGCTCTAGCTGTTCTGTTGTCCAACGCATTGCGTGTCCTACGCTGATGGCTTCAGGTCGCGACCACGATCCACCACGACGGCTCTCGGGTGATCCATCCTCGCGTCGAGGATCTGTGCCATCCGGTCGAGCAGCTGCAGCACCGATGGCTCCAGAGCGGCGCGGATGGACATGGGGCCGCTGGAGGCGGTCAACACTGATGGAACCTCACAACGGACCGGATGGGTGGTGCCGTTCACGGTTACGGTCAACTCGATCGATTCCTTCATGCCGTCATCCTTTCGAGTCGCTGGAAATGCTGGTATTGCCGCTGGAACTCCATCTGCCACACCCCCACGTCTCCATCCCGCTGTTTTGCCAGGATCATTTTGCGCATTCCGGCGGAATGATCCGCGTCCTTGTTTTGCCTGCGATCCACGTGCACGAACAGGATCGCATCCGCATCCTGCTCGATGGCGCCCGATTCTCGAAGATCGCTCAAGCGTGGGTCACGGTTCTCTTTCTCGATGTCGCGATTCAGCTGGGCCAGGAGCACGACCGGAACGTGTAGCTCCTTGGCCAGGAGTTTGAGTCTGCGCGTGATTCCTGCCAGCTCCTGGGCTCGGTTGCTGTTCTTCTCGCTTGGAGCAATCAGGCCCAGGTAATCCACCCACACGACCTGCTTCTTGTGTCTCCTGGACTTGATCACGATGTCCAGGTCATTCACGGGGCTGTCCACGATCATCACGGGAAGCTCCGATACCTGGCCGGCCGAAGAATACACTCGCTCAAGCTCGCTGGCATTCAACCTTCCAGCCCGGATCTTGTCGCTTTCGACTCTGGCCATTCGGGAGATTATGCGCTGTGTCAGCTTCTGCTCGCTCATTTCCAGCGAGAACACGAGCGAGGACGTTCCCCGGCGCGCGGTGTTCGCAATCCAATTCAGGGCCACGGCCGTCTTGCCCATGCTCGGCCTGCCCGCGATCACGACCAGATCTCCAGGCAGGAGCCCCCCCGTGTAGCGGTCGTAATCGCTCCATCCCGTCGATATGCCCTGCATGGCTCCGCCGTTGTCCATTCTGTCTTCGAGCTGAGCCACGAATCTCTTGCAGCTCTCCTTGATCGGTGTCTCACGGTCTTCGCGCTCCCGGCCGTCGCTGATCTCCATCAGTCGCTGAGAATAGGCCGACACGATCTCGGAGTAGCTCTTGCCCTTCCGCTCAGACAGCCCACCCAGGAAACACACGCTCTCCATCTGCGCCTTCCTGGCCAGCCAGTAATCGAGCACGATGCGGTTGTAGGTATCGAGGTTGACGACATTGCCGCTCGACATCTGTGCCAGTTCCGCGAGATAGGTGGCTCCTCCGACCGATTCCAGGAGGCTTTTGCCCACGAGCCAGTCGGCCACCGTGACGAGGTCGGGCTGAGCCCCCTCCAAATCAACCGCCCTGATCGCCCTGGCTATGGTCTGATGCCTGTCGTGGTAGAAGGCACCAGGGTCGATCCCGTGCGTGCATCCCGCCACCAGGCAGCACCCCAAAATCGATTGCTCGGTTTCAATGCTGTAGACCGGGTTCAGCTCCACGTGTTGTACTTCTCCTCGTAGGCTTTCGCTTCTTCCGGGTCGATGTCCTGTGAGATGTCACGGTATGGACAGGGCTGGTATTCCTGGGTCACCTGTGGAGGGTTCGCTTTGCGTGAGCCTGTCTTACAGGAACCTCCTCTTTCCTGGCATCTCGCCAACCAGTTGGTCAGGAATCGGTGCCAATTGCGCTTGGTCTTTTGGGGATTCGCCATGAACCACGAGAAGGCCTTCGACAGCTCCAAGTCGATATCGACCGCTGGGTATGCACGCGACCACGTGTCCCGATCTTGCTCGGAGATGCCTTCCCAACCGGCGGAGTTGGGCTTGATTCTCGTTGACGGCTTGGAGCCGGGATCGTCACCCCGGTTCCAAGCTAATGGTTTTTCTTTTTTATGTTCCTGCTCCTGCTCCTGCTCCTGATTTGCCAAACTCTTTCTAAACGGTTTGCGGAACCCTTCTGGAAACTGTTTCAGGAAATCGTTAACGTGTCGTATTAATTGAGAAAGCATGTCGCACTCCGGAAGCATATCAAGTGCTGAATTCCATGCCTTGACTACGTTTGGATTGTCTGGCTGATTGTATTTGATGAAGTTAGGAAGCCACACAAAAGAGGCCCTTTCGTCATACTTGACGAGACCCTTCCCTAACGCTTCCCTGAACGGTTCGGCAAACCCTTTCTCGTCCCACCCAAGCTCGGCAGCCATACCCTGGACGGTGTGACGCATTGCCCCGACAGAAGTCATGTGTGGGTGAGTCAGCAATAAGAAAAACACAAGCTTGCTTTTATCGGATAGGCATCTGAACTTGGCATCATTCCAAATGCGAGGGTCTACCTTTCTGAATTTTGCCATGATCACAGCTCCAGCTGATCGACGAACAGACGCAGTTCAATCTCATACTGATCCGGATCCAGACATCTCTCGCGCAGATCCTTCTTGAAGCTCTCGTACAAGAGCCACTTCGATGATTCGTCAGACGACGTGTCGTCCGGTAATCTAACTGCAGGAGCGCTGTCACTGATCATGGTTCCACCTGGTGGCTAGAAGGGGTGCGCTGACCGGAGAAACCGCACACCCATGTTGACGCAATCTCTCACGCCAGGATGATCGTGCCGTCTGGGAGCGACTTCTCCAAATAGCTCTTGATTGCATCGACGGCCCGCAGCCGCCATTGCTCGCCTTCGCATTCGAATAGGGCGACTGACGGCGGCTTTCCCTCGTTGGATTTGACCCTCACGATGTAAGGGGATTCCGGCTGCGCGATCTCCCGGAAGGTGCGATAGGGCTCCAGTATGACCGGGCTCGGCACCTTGACGTCCTCGACCAGGGCGATGCCTTTGCGGGCCTGCACGGTCTGGCTTATGCCATCGTCTGACCACTGGGCGACGGCTTCACCCTTGACGTTGCCGAAGACTCTCAAGAGGTCCTCGATGAACTGCGTGGGAACGAAGGACGTGCGCAGCAGGATGCAGAAGGTTTCGAGGTCGTAATAGGTCCCTGGCTTGAATTGAGATGGCTCGTTGTGCGAGGCCTCGACAAATACTGTCCGCTGCTGGAAGTGTCCGTGGAGCTCGCTGAGCAGGCGTATGAGAGTTGGACTTTCGATATGGACCTTGAATGGCGATTCGAGCTGATCGAAATTGGCCTCCACGTAATCGGCCAGACTGGTGAGGGTCGACAGGTGCAACCGCTGTGGAACGGGGTCGTAAACAGGCTCAAGCTTTTTCGTGGAATACTTCCTTGTGGCCACATCGATGATTTCGGTTCTGGCCAGCTCTATCACGCGGTCAATGGCTTCCCGTATCATTCATCACCTGCTTTCCGCTCCATCTGAAGCACCTTGTCTGCGTTGCGTTTCTGTTTTTCCTTCTCGATCTCACGAAATAGGTTGCGCTGTTTTGGGTCGTTCTCGACTGCCACGACGCGATCGCCATCCTTTCCGAGGAAGATGTTGGTCGGGTATGGCCTGATCGCAGCGAGCTTGCTCGTTGCATGGATCTCGACCGAGCAGGATTCGCGGTCTTCATCCGGTTTGATCTTGACCTTAAGCGTCACCTCGCGCGGCGCCGTGGGCTTCGTGTTCGGATCGAGGCAGTTGTCGAGCACGCGCTGGAATTCGACGTTGAACAGCTCCACCGCAGCGCTCATTCGGTCTTTCGCTCCGCCTCCCAGGGTCTCCAGGGAGACGAACTGCTCGTTGATTTCGAAGTCAGGCATGGGTCATCCTTCCGTATCAAATCTTGTTTCCTCATCCATCGGCTCTTCCCCATCCACCACGGGACACCCTCCAAGAGTCTGTCGGTCTCTGCAGTTGGAGCAATATTGGCTCACGGAGACTCTGTCGCCTTTTGGGCAATCAACGAGATCGTCAGGGAGGGTTTGCGGGTCGGATGGTTCTGCTGTTGACGGTGGCTCTGAGCTTTCGGTGGGTGGATCGTTCTGGGCGGTTTGCCGTTGCCGATAGATTTCTACGGCCTCGATGAGCTGCGCGGCCTCTTCCTCGCGCATATAGGACCACTGGTCGTATCCTGTGAGCAGCTTGACCTGTGCGGTGATCCATAGCTTGCAATCCGGATCCGACTTGGCTGCAGCGTGCAGGGCCATCAATTGCTCGTCGGTGCACCCGCACGTCATGATCTCATCTGAGCCGAAGATCATGGGATCCACGCGGTATTTGTTGCGGCGCCGGCGTTGATCAGATGCGGTATTGCCTGCGTCGATCACGGCAGGATCTGGCACGGGTGTTTTCGGGAGCTCCTCCTGAGTCGGGATTTCTTCCTCGCTGTACATGCCTTGAAAATTGTCCGGGAAGGCCTCGCGCAGTGCCTGCACCAGAGCAACTTTCCTCACCATGGTAGCCGGCTTCTCCGACCACATCCGATTGGGAGTGCCATCGCTCTTCTTTGCCTGGTACTCGTTCAGGTCGACTTCCACCCGCAGCGGGAAAGACCAGCCATCACGGTGGACCTCGGCCCATCCTCCTACGATCTTTGACCCGGGAGGACAGAAGCCCTCGGTGTATGTGATATTTCCCTGACCCGACGCCTGACAGATCACGCCTGCCTTGTGACCACGGAAGGATTCGCTTCGATAGGCGCGTTTCAGGAAGGCGTCCTTGGCCACGATGATGGCCGCAGGCTGATTCCCGTTGTATTTCACAAGAAAGGCCTCTCTTGTGAATGGGTTAAGATTTTGCGCTCGGCAGAGACCCAGAAAGAGAGCGATCTCCTGATCCGTCACATTACCGTTGCCATTAACGAGATACCTTCTCACGATGGCAGGAGTCAGCTTGACGTCTCCGGCATTGGTGTGAATCACCACTTCCATTCCTGAATCGACTTCAGCGACAGCTTTTGACATGGCTCTCATCCTCTCCAATATTTTCTTGGTCCATGCTTAACTTTGGGTTTGTCCCCGACACCGAAATTCCACATGCCGCAGGTGTCTCGATCGCGTTTGACCGCAGGGCCCCACGAGCTTTTCCAGTAGTGGCAGAGCCTCATGTTGGGCCTCTCCTCCATGCGCTTCGAATAGACGCAGTGGGCGCAGATCTTCTCCAGCTCGTCGAGAGCGCTCTTGCGTTTTTTCACTTACGCCTCCGACAGCTCTTCCTGGAGCGCTCACGCTTGTCCATCCACTTGCCGAGATTTATCTCCACCTTGAAATCCGTCTGCGGGAGGCCGTAGAGAAACTCTCTGGCGAAGGCTTCGCAGTTCCTCGTGGCCCACAAGGGAGTCAGCATCCTGACTAGGATCGCGTAGGCCAGGCGAATGGGTTTCCCGGAGATGCCCCAGGCGAAACCGTTCACCTGGTCATCGAGCTGGATCTGGCCACCGTCCAGGTACACGGTGCCCGTGCTCCATTCACCCTGCAGAACGATTCTCATGATCCTGCTCCATCCTGGGCATAATGTGCCGTCCGGAAGAAGGTGATGGCCCGATAGAGCTTGCCAGGATGGTAGTCGCGCCAGTCCTCATGAACGAGGATAGTGGTGTTTCCGACGACGTGCGCCATGGTCGAAATGTCGTCTTCGAATTCATCTCCAAACGACCTCAGAAGGTCTTCTGCGGCCGCGTTGTACTGACGCTCCGCCTCAAGGTACTCCCGGCGAGCGTGGAACAATCTTTTGAGGCATCCAACTATTAGGGAATCCTGAACAGTTGACATCTTTGACGCTCCATGTAGAATTGAGGTGCTTGTTTGTTTGGTTTGTCCATCTCCGTTGCTGGCGGGCATTGGAGAGGGTTTTTCATTTGGCCTGAGCGATGGGCTCGTCAATCGGGATCCACTTCATGCACTTGGGACATACCATCGCTTTCCAATCCCGTGGCTGACCTCTCCACCCGCAACTGGGACACAATACGTCCGCGGTTGGCCTTCCGACCGTTAATCCCTTCCGTCTCGCCTCCCTTCTGAGCGCCTCGATGGCAGATTTTCGCTTCTCCAGGCTCAAGCAGTGCCTGATCTCCTGCTCGTTGAGGTCCTTCAGCGCTGTCTTGAATCCGATATCCTGAATTGCACAGTTGAGAATCCAATCCACCTTGCTCTGCCTTACGTTCGATGCCACTTTCACCTCCCATCCAGGGCGATCTCGTCACCGTCGAATCAAACTACTGCGAGCGCAGGCCTGACTGATCGGCGAGCGCGCGTCTTGAACAGCCTGTTGCCGTTGACCTCAATCGATTTGAGGCAGGCTAGACAGATCCAGCGGTCCTCATCCGAATCGACCTTGATCACGGGCACATCCGACAGGCAGCACTCGCATACCGGTGTGAATGCAAGGATTCTCGGAATTTCGTTCTCAATGGTGCCGCTCACCCTCATCCGGCCGCAGTTGAAACAATGGCCGAGGCCTGAGAAAAATCCTGGCTTACGACGGTGGTTCATCTCGATCACCTGATTTTCCATCTTCATGAATCCACCACATACCGGACACGCGTCCACCGTGATGTTCCCTCTCATCGAAACCAATCCTGTCCCTCTCACGGATCACCTCCTGTCGAGTGCTCCACCACCCATCTATCTCTTGATCAACGTCCTCTCCAGGAGCGTTATGGCCTGGGCGACCATGGTGCGCCGCTCCTGACGCGCCGAATCGGCGAGGGCGTCGAAAAGCTCCCTGTCCTGGTCGAAGTCGAGAGTGATGCACGACCTCAATTCCGGCTTTCTGGCGACCTTGAGTCGGTCGTTGAGGCAGTCCCTGCAATAGTTCGTGACGACGACCGCACCGGTTCGGTAGGCCTCGAAAGACGCTCCGCAGTTTCTGCATTTGCACAGCTCAGAATCGTGAACCGGAAGATCCGGTCGTTCGACCTGCGCATCGATTTCGGCTGACACCATCGGATCCAGTTGAGCAGGTGCACTCTCCTGTTCGTGAATCTCCGTGTACGTTCTCGGCTCTTCGGCCTTTCGCAGGCCTTGCCGGGCCTTGATGCACTCGACGCATTTGTCCTTCCGAGATGGATAGAACTTGGTCTCGCTTGGCGTGCGACCGCACCCGGAACAGGGCCTCTCTGGCGTTGCCTTGATCTTTGAAGAGAATCCTGTCTGTTGACTCTGACTCGTGGCGGCTGCTTCTTGTGTCACCGATCCCTCCTGTGATGGCTCGAACCCCATGCACGCGGCGCACAGCTCCATCCCGTCAGCGTAGGGTGGACGCTTGCCGCAGATTCTGCAGGGCTCCTGTTGTTTGGCTGGCTCACTCACCTTGATCTTCCTTTCCATCCGCTCGCGCAGCCACCTGGCACGACCCGGCCGCGAGCAGTCCAACGATTGACCCAAGGAACAGGCCCAGCACGAAGCTCACGCCCAGGCCTCTGGCCGCTTCACTCTCCATCGCTCGAGATAGAGCAGACCGAACAGCACGAGCTCGACGCACATCGTGATGGTGAGGATGCAGCAATTAGGACATTCCATAGCCTTTCCCTCCCTGATGGTTGTGTGCTCCCATCCCCTCAGCTCCACCACCGGGCAGGGTGCCTGTAGCCGGGAGGGGTCTGAGGGGAACTCCGGCAAGGCGATGGTGGTGGAGCTCAAGGGACGGATTCAGTGAATGGCTCTCGCTCTCCCGAGCCAACCCCGCAACGGATCGCTCCGCAGGTGGCGTCCCAAGCGCACCCTTTTTTCAGAATGACTCCCGGCCGGCTCGGTCGACTCGGGACAAGCAAGGGATTGGCTCGGGACAGCAAGAGCACTCACGTCGTGCCCCATCGCGAATAGTGCCTGTTTACGAGGCGACCAGGCATGCGCTCCCCTGCACAGGCAGATGAATCTCCCGATCAAAGGGAACGGAGCCTTAACCGGTCTTCCAGTGATCCACCTGGCGATCCGATCTTTCTCCTCTGCCTCGATGACGAGCAGCTCCGCGGCGGACAGATCCATCCGTATGACCTCAATCAGACTCAAGTCGAAAATCGTCATCCACGACTCTCTCAAGCAAGGTGGGACAGGCTTTGAGCTGCGGGATGGCCAGCAGGAGCGACATGCGGATCAGCTTCGATGCGTCTGTGTCCAGGTCGATGACCTGGCGGCCAAGCCATTCGTGGAAGCGCTCGTCGACTCTGAATGTGAGCAGGGTCAGTTTCTTCGGCATTGCCTTCCTTTCGTGATCGACTCTCGATGAGCGCCCCGAGTACGGCGGAGCTTTCACCATGCCCTTCCAAGCCGTTCCAAATAAATGCTGTTGTCGAAGCGATCGCAGATGCTCTTGGGGTTGATCCGGTATAACCGGCCACCCTTCAGGCCCATGATTTCGCAGCGTGCCGGCTGGACCTCATCATCGAGGCAGCCTTTGCTTTTGAAGTAGTTGCACTGGCTGCATGACCGGCTGGTGTAGCCAGTGCGGTAATCGAGCTCATTTTTCATCTTGAGGCGCTGTGTTCCCATCTCGTTCCTCTCGCGATCTCGCTGGGTGGATCTGGATGCACGGCTCTCGGCCCGAGCGATCGCATTCGAGGCAGTTCTCACCACTCGAATGGCTCGTCTTTCGCTTCCCACCAGGCCCATCGAAGCGTGGTTGCACCGCAGTTCTTGCAGGGCGGGTTCGCCATGGATCACAGCCCCACCGCTTGGTACCAGCTGTCAGTCGCGCGGCTGGCGTAGGCGTAACTTTCCTGATCCTCGAGGCGCCCGTCGAATTCCCGGTTTAGCCGCTCCATCATCTCGATAAGCTCCGCTATCGCTGCGCGACGATGTCCCTTGAGGTTGACCTCCATGTCGCACAGGAGAGCCAGGGAGACTCCGCACAGCTCGGTCATGTTCCTTGGGCCGTGGAGGACCTTGTCGCCCAGGAAGTTGAGGCGGTCGCAGATCTGCTGCAGGTCGTTGGCATCCACCGGAGGCCAGAGGTCGCGCGTGGCGTGGACGTGCTCCACGATGCGCTCACAGGTGCGTCGAATCTTGCGGTTGCCCTTGTCCTCGGCGGGGCAGTCCCTCAAGACGGTCTCCGCGAGGAAACGGCTCAGAGTCAAAGCGCTGCAAAGGTTTATGAAAGACTTTGAGCTCATGCGGTTGCCTCGATCAGCATCGGCTCATTCCGTGTGATTGCCAGCCGCTCGGGCTCTCCGAGATGCAAGACTCCAACGGCCGAGACGTACTGAATCACCTTCTCCTTGACCTTCTCGAAGATCCCATCAGTGCCTTTGTAGGGTGTCCCTTTGGCGACTTCTTCCTGGATCACGCCCGCGGCCAGAAACTCGACAACGGACAGGATGTTGAGCTGGCTGATGGTCAATTGCTCTCGATAGTCTTCTGGAAGCGCTTCCGGATCGTCGAAAAGGTGGCACTTGAGCATCTTCGAGTAGGACAGGTAGATCTTGTCCTCGGATGCCGTGCTGCCCTGAGATCGTGCGTGAGGAATCAAGATGTCGCGGATGGTATCGGTCAGTTCCTTGCGCTGCTCTTTCGTGATGGATCTCGATTCCTGCCATTCGCGCTTGCCACGTCTTTCCCGTTCTGCGGCAAGCTGCAGGATCCTCCGCTCCATCGCGTTGAAGGCGTTGATGTAGGCTTCCTTCCAGATCGCAGCCTTTTTGCCCGTGAATCCCATGGCGAGGAAGGAGAATCCGTCGCGCGTGATCAGATACATTTTTTCTTCGCGGACGGCATCCTTACCACCCTCGACATCGTATTTGCTCGGCTCAAAATTGAGCCGAGCAAATTCAGGAGAACACTCAAGCTTCTCTATCGCGCGAAGCACGTTCTTGTGCATTTTCCCGAACTTTTGAGCGACATCAAGCGACGTCGTCCACAGCTTCTGCCCCCTGGAGAGGATGACGATTTCGGAAGACTTCTTCTTCATGGCGGATCTCCCAAATGCTCCCTTGCGGGTTGAACCATGTCGGAGGACGGCTCAAAATTGAGGAGTCAAAACGCTATTCCGTCACTGAACCACTTCAAGCTTGGGCGGCACCCGCTCCAAGCGCTCCTGCCCATCAGCGCCCACCGTGCTCCGGTACATCGGGACGCCGATCTCCTGGAGGAATTTGCCAGCCGCCTCGGCCATCGTCTCGCGCAGATCGTCGTTTTCTTCCAGGAGACGGAGCATTGAGAGGTGGGCGACTTCATAAAGCGGGGCCTGCTCCGGGAAGTCCAGGTAATCGTGGCGATGCTCGGCACCGCAGGCGTGGATCAGGGTGAAGAGCCCAAGTGGTTTTTCTCCGTCAGTAAGGACGGAACGCATGCGCGCCTGTATCCGTTCCAAGCTGATGTGGCTGATCCCGAGGACCTGGGCCTTGTCGTGGTCGGAAAGGATTTGATCGGCATCGTCGCAGAGGGAGATCAAGACCTGCCCACGAAAAGCAATCATGTCGTTGATTCTCTTTTTGACATCGGGATGGATTTCCATGGCTTCGGAAAGCGCTTCAAACTTGTGTCGGTCGAAGGGGCTGCCTCGTTCCTCAATCTTCCGCCTGGCCCTCCTGATGGACCGAAAAACCTCCGCGGATTCCGACCGCATGATCTTCAGGGCTTTTATCTCTCGCTTCAGCCACGCGAAGTCGTTAAGCAGCTCCATTCGAGTCGGCAATTCATGATCAAGCATGGCCAGTCCCTTATCCGTTCGCAGCCTGGTCGGTTTCGGCCTGAAACCTGTCCACCCCGTAAGAGGTGGACAGGCCGGGCTCGATCTCATAAAGCTGTCTTTGCGGAGAACAGCCACCCATGAGAAAGGAGCCACCAATGAAAGACGATCCCATTACCCTCACCGATTTGAAAGACATCGCCAGCCAAATCATTGCGTCAAACCTCACCGTGGCCTATTTGCTCACGCCCTTGGATGGATTTCCTGATGCCCTCAAGGCACTTCCGGATATGCAACAGATGCTCGAATTCTACGGAGCTCTGTCAAAAAGCGTTCGGTCATCACTTGACCAAACGTTGGACGATGAGTCCGATCATTGACCATCAGTATGGTCACCGGGATTTCTTCAGTACCCTTGCTGAGCCGCTTGTATCCCGAGATGATGCGCTCATGAGCTTGTGCCGCTGACCTGTGCGCTTCTCTCGCCGCGAGCTCCAATACCTTCAACATTTCATCAGTGCTTTGATGCATGGCTGCTCTCCGTACCCTCACCCGTTTGCCTACAGCTTGAATTCACGCTCCAGGATGTCCTGGATCTCATAAAGAGTGACCTTCCGACCTTCGATCCAGGCGTCCCAAGCGAGTTGGAACTTGCGGGTTTGGATGCGCCATAACTTGCTCAGATCCTGTGGGGCGCCCGTGTTCTCGAAAAGAGAGACACCGTTACGCTCGTCTTCCACAGTCCTGGACCTGGCGTTGCGCGCATCGTTCTCCGTTGCGGTTTGCCACCATTCAATGGCGAGCAGATCCGCATCGTCGAAGACGACTCCCGTCAAGCGCTTCAGGTGCTCGCGAAACTCGGCGTTCCACAGGTCGAAGCGGGATCCCTGCGCGTTTTGCGGTTCAAACATGGACAACTGGACTGCTGCTGACGAAGATCCCATGGCCCGCCCCTTATCCGTTCACTGCCTGGTCGACGGTCGCTATATCCTGATTTCCAGGGGTGATTCGATGTTGATCCAATGTGCTCTGAATCAACTTCGCAATCGGCTTTGGAACATTGCCTTTCCTGTAGTTCAGATATGTCCTCCTAGTCACGCCGAGCGCGGCAGCAGCCGCAATGTGTGACCCGAAGATTTTCTTGAGCTCTTCAAACTGATTTTTCATGTCACGTCCTCCAAAGTTTCCCGGATTGTAGGGCAGCATTTTCCCTATCGTCAAGGATTTTTTTGTTCTCAAGGGAAATTTTTTCTAATGATAAGGTTGCGCCATGGAAAACATCGGATACCAACTGGAACGCAAGCTCGTGGAGATGATTGACTCTGAGCGCAAGTCTCAGGGCATGGACATTTACGAACTCGGAAAGATCGCCTTCAGTGACAGAAAAGAAGGCAGGAAAGTCTTTTCACACATCATCCATGGCTACACATCCAGGGGCGTCAAAGGAAAACTGAGAGGCTTGAGCGTCGAGGATTTCTATCGATTCTGCATGGCTCTCAAGATTGATCCACTAAGGATCTTCAACGCCGCAATGATTTCCCTGCAAGGTTTTGGATCCAAAAAAGATGGGGAAAAAACCAGCAAGAGCAACCCACAGAAAGACGCTTCTCCGGGAAGCGTTGCCATCTAACCCTCATCAAGGGAACAAAGATAGTTTTTGCCATGGGCAGCATTTTCCCATTTTTTTGTTGAAAGCGGGCAGCATTTTCCCGATAATGCTCTCCACATGGAGGGCATTGCAATGGAACAAAGCGGCAAACCGTGGCGCCTGTTGACCCCAGAGGAAGTGGCGGAGCGTCTTCAGATTTCCGTGAAATCGGTCTACCGGAACAGCAGGAATCTTGGCGGGTTCTATCCCGCCGGCATTAAAGTGCTTCGTTTCCGCGAGGAGACAATCCGTGGGCTTATGGCAAGACAAGCACAGAAAGGACTGGCGGTACAGCTTCCAGCATCAGGGCAAGACGTTCGCGGGAGGGGGTTTCAAAACCAAAGCGGCGGCCAGGGCCGGACGGGAGGAGCGTCGGAAGGCCATTTCAAACCCGCAACAAACGCCGATCCGAACAGACACGGACTTCTTGACCATATCAAACGTTTATCTGGACTGGTCAATGAAGAGGCACGCGAAAAAGACCTTTGAGTACAAGCGCACTGTCTTCGCCAACTTCGTCACTCATATGGGTGACATGGACATTCGAGAAGTCACGCCGGCCATCCTCCACTCCTACCTCGCCACCAGGCCAACCAATCACAATTACAATGTGCATCGAAAAGAGCTCTGCGCGCTCATGTCCTTCGCGATCAAGCAACTCCGGCTGCTGGAGCATTCCCCCTGCTGGACGCTGGAGAAGATGCCAGAGGAAACGAAGCGCAAGCAGATACCGACTCAACAGGAATTCCTTAAGATCCTCGCTGCGGCCAATCCCGACGAAAAGCCCCTCCTCCTGATTCTGACCCACACCCTCGCCAGGATCGACGAAATCCTGCGCCTCACATGGCAGGACGTCAATTTTGAGAGACGGACGGTGACCCTGTGGACCCGCAAGCGCAAGGGAGGGAATCTTGAGCCGCGCACCATCCCAATGAACAACGACCTCTATGGCGTGCTCTGGTCGCTGTGGGGAAGACGCGAGCAACAATCGTGGGTGTTCTTCAACGCCAAAGAGGGAACACGATACAACCGCAGGCCGAAGATGATGCGATCCGTCTGCAAGCGTGCCGGAGTCGATAACTATGGATTTCATGCGATTCGTCATTTCGTTGCAACGTACCTGCACGACGCGCTCAAGATCCCAACTGGGACAATCGGAAATATCCTTGGTCATCAGTCCAAACGAACCACGGAGATTTATCTTCATTCCGTCGACGAATCCGCACGGTTGGCAATGGATCGCCTGGAGGGGGCCTTCGATGCTTTCGGGAACTGAGGGAGCCGCAAGCAATGCTTGCGGTTTTCCGGGAAACAGAGGCTTTTCGAGGTCAATTCCGGGGAAGCCAGACACGAAAAGGCTTGCAGAACAAGCCACTGTAAGGATTCGCGGATACTGGCGACGTTGCCTTGGGAGCAGGGGGTCGGAGGTTCAAATCCTCTCGCCCCGACCAGATATAAAACCGACCCACCTGCTCATGCTTGCGGTTCATGCTTGCGGTTTTCTAAAAATCCTCGCTTGTCGATTTCCTCCTTAAGCTCATCTCCTCAAGTGTCCGAATATTATTGGGCGTATGCAATGACACCAAAAGGAGAAATCATGGAAGCAGTCATTATTTTGGTTGTGGTTGGAACGAGCGTTTGGGTTCTCATGGATGCAAAGGCGCTCGGTATTGCGCCAGGTCAGAGGTCCGGTTTCTTGGACATGGGACCTATTTCCTGGTTTCTCTGTTGCCTGCTACTCTGGATTATCGCTTTCCCCGCATATCTCGTCATCAGATCACAGCAGAAGACAGCAGGATCAAACCCTGCAACTGAATCCCTGATGGAGGCTACACAGATCGGAAGATCTCAAGAGCAACATCGTGTCCCAATGGAGGAGAGGATCCCAATCAGTTGCCCAGGGTGTGGAAAGGTAAGTGGGGTACCGAGATCTAGGATCCCGGCAAGCGGAGTGAAAGCCACATGCAAACAGTGTGGGCATTCTTTCCATGTCGTTGTCCCAGCAGAGCACATTCCATCCGTGATGAAACCTCCCGTGATCGCACCCCAAACAATTCAGAGCCATGGACCATCAAAGAGTGGAATTTCTCTATTGAGGATAGGGATGGGTCTGGTTGCCGCAGTGGCTTTGATCGCGATTTATGCTCAGTTTTTGGTTTCTGGTGGAAATGCCCCTTTGAATTTTATTGGATCGAAGAACTTCACGGTGAATGTGAGAGGAGCAGACTTGCTGCCTTACACAGGGCACATACTCATCATCAATGCGGATGGAACCAATAGATCACAGAGCGTCGACGGGAACGTTCCGAAGACGTACACGTTTTCGGACGCGCTAAGCGTCTCATGCAGCTTCCAGAAGCATTCAGATGACAGCGCACCGCTCGCTCTTGAAATCTCAAATGGCGTGAAGCAAGAGACGGCGCGGACCACCTCACCATTTGGCGTTGTATCCGCAGCTCTTTGAGTGGGTGAGCCCTAGACCTCCTGCAGCGTGATCTCCGACGGTAGCGAGCACGTTCCTGTTGACGTTTCCACTGCCAAGACATACAGAGAAGCTGAGTGAGTCATGGTCGTGATTCTTGCCGGTGGCTGTGGGGGTGCCAAATGGATCAATATGTCGGAATTGAGATCAAAATGAGGGTGCCCATTGTCATTTCCAGGAAGGACAAGTGGGTTGTCGCGGCATGTCCGGCTATCGATGTGGTGAGTCAGGGCTCCGATGAGCAGCAGGCTCGAGCCAATCTCCTGGAAGCCATGACGCTGTTTTTTGAGTCCTGCCTGGAGAGGGGAACCCTGGACCAGGTTCTCAAGAGCTGCGGATTCTCTCTTTCTCAGTTTCCTCCGATCGATGACCAGGCCGAGTGTCTGGAAGTGCCTCTTTACATGCTCGCCAATTCCAAGGAATCCAATCAGTGTCTCCACGCATAGGGCCAGTGCATTGGAAGGTCCTGGAGTGCGTGTTTCTAAGGGTTGGGTTCCAATTCGAGAGACAACGAGGCGATCACCGCGTCTATACGCGGCCAGACTGTCTCCGTCCCATCGTTATCCCCACCTACAATGAAATCGATCCTGACATCATTCTCTCAAACATGAGGACCGCCGGGATGGGGCGGGATGAATATTTCCGCCTGCTAAGGGACTGCTGAGCGACCCCTCACACCTCCTGCAGCGTAATCTCCGATGGGAGCGCCGATGGAACCGCACTGATGAGGAAGGCTTGTCCTGACGTGGTGCCGACGGCTACGGTCTGTCCTTCTGCCAGGCCTGGGAAGTCCGACGGGACGTAGTCGGCAAAGGTTTCTATTCCGGTGAGCCAGCGGATTTTCACGCGGCGATTGCCGGGATCCGCGAGGAGGACGGTGGCGTAGCTGATTTCTTTGGGGCGCTCTCGGTTGATGAGGCGCTCAAGTCCCATGGCTGTCTTCTCCCGGGAGGGTGATGTGGCCGAAGTCGCGCGGCTCGGTCACCGGGCATGTTTTGCCGCAAATATCACATTTGCCCTCATGCCAAGTGGATAATTGGCCGTCTCCATACTGACGTGTCCCGCAGCGCATGCCGCAATCGTAGCAGATCCATGAGAGCGATCCTCGAGGGACGTGCTTTCCCTTTTTGGTCCCCGCAACAATCCTTGTGCTCTCCATAAGATTTCTTATGCTCCAGCGTCCGACGATATCACCGCTTGAGTGCCAAATACGTCGCGGCCGTGACGGACGAGGTGAGCCGCATCTCTCCCCCCTCGGAGATCTCGGCGGAGAGGCGGTGATCGACCACCTGCAGCAGCTCGTTCTTGCCGCGGCGCGTGCTGTTGAGGCGGATCACGTCTCCGGGCTCGAGCGTCGGGAGATGGCTGCCCAGGGCGATGTCCTTCGAGAGCACGGCGTGGGTGTGGGCGTCGATCTCGGCCTTTGCCCGGGTCGTGATGATGTCCGCGTTCCGATAGATGGGATGGCTGATCTCGTCCAGCTCGACGAATTCGGCCACTCGGACGATGGCGTCGGGATCCCCGGAGGCTCCGGTCACCAGGAAATGAAAATCCTGCGTGCCTTGGAAGAAGGATATCTGGACGGTGGCGCCCGGGTCGGCCGTCAGCACGATCTCCATCGACGATCCATAGGCGCAGGATCCAGCGGCCTGGGGCGACGTATCGGCCTCCGCATCAGCCTCGGTCAGGTAGAGCGCGCATTGGATGTCGGATCCGGAATCGGACAGCTTCAGGAACCACAGCCGGTTGGGATCCACGTTCCAACTGTCTATCGAGAAAGGCATGGCTCCCTCACTTTGCCACGGTGCCGTGATGATCGATGACCCATTTTAGGATCATCATTCCGATGGAGACGACGCCGGCGACGATCGCCCCGTATTTTCCCGCCAGGCTGGCGACCTTTTCCCTGACGGTGGTGAGGATCTCAACGGTTTCGTCGTGCTTCTCGTCGATCTTTTCGAGCAGATCCTTTTCCTGGTCGCGCAGACGAGCGGTCAGGTCGTTCCGCAGCGTCAAGACCTGGTTGGCCAGCGCCTGCTCGAGAGCCACCGTGCGGTCCTTGTTCTGCTCCCGCTTGACCTCGCTTTCTCGAAACTGATCGGTCACCTGCTGAATGCAGTCGGCCCTGCGCCTGTCATAATCGGAGACGACCTTTTCCAGGGTGTCGAGCTTGTTGGAGACGATCGCGAGTCGCTCTGAATGCTCGCGGAATTTGCCGACGTCGGAAACCATGGATTCAACTAGCTTGCTTGTGTTCTCGGAGAGCCGTTGCTGTTTGACCAACAGGCTCAGGATCATGGGCAAGACATCTTTATCAGGCAGAACGGCTCTCTCAGCCACTGTCGGCACCTCCCTCCACCTCGGGACCACTGTAGCCAGCGCGCCGGATCAGGTCCGACAACAATTCCTTGAGGAGTTCCTCCTCCTCACGGATCTCGGATAGACATTTCTTGTAGCTCACAACCCGCTCTTCCACGTACTGCTTGAGCGCCATCCGGCGAGAGTGCTTGATCTGCCATACCAGGAGCTTGGAGATTAGAAAGTCATAATCGATGGGTTTTTTGAGAAAATCGTCCACACATTGGAGTAGCCGCTCATCGAAGAGCGGGTAGTAGCCGCTCACGGCCGCAATGAAGACGTTGTCATCCTCGTGCCGAAATTTCACGGCCAGGTTGATTCCCTCATCGGTCGATGAGCCCAGGTGCAAGTCCACGAGGACGGCGAAATACTTGCCCGGATTAAATAGGGAGAGGGCCTCCGGCACATTTCTGGCCGACACCACCCGATACAATCCCGTGCGCATGATGTGGGTCTTGAGGATTCGAGAGACCTCCGGATCATCCTCGACAATCATAATGGCCTGCTGCTGAGTCTGCAGGGGCAGGCAATCGCAGTGTTCCATCGAGGTGGTTTCGTCGGCAATCATTGTCATACCTCCTGGACCACGGACGACACACGCTGTGCCATGACCGACCGAAAGGAGGGCGCTCGCTTGACGGCGGCCAGATAGGTTCCAATGGAGCTGAAGGCCAAGCCATCCGTGACCTCGAAAGAGACTCCGAGATCCGAGAGCACCAGAGGGATCTCAGCCGCAAGATAGGTGCTCACATCATGCAGCGCGTATCCGGCTGCAACGAAATAGGAGAGAAGGTCCTCACGCGCATCGGCCAGGGCAGTGAGATCGGCTTTGAGATTCTCGAGCACCAGGGCGGCGGCATGCAGGAGGGTCGGAAAATCCTCCAGCGAATAGGTGCACGTTTGAAGGGAGGCCACCGCGTCCTCCAGCGACTGGTAGTATGCCGAGAAATCCGATCCGACGTCCTCGAGGCATTGATAGTAGGCGGAGAGGAATGACAGCAGGTCCTCGAGCTCCAGTCCGTCATGGGCGCGCAGATACGTGGCCACGTCCTCGAGGGACTGGGCGTAAACGGCCAGGTCGAGCGAGACGTCCTCGAGCGCGGTTTGCTCCCCTTCGGGCTCGATTTGGACGTCGGTCCACAGATCGAGAGAGGAGGTCGTCCACAATCCGAGCGGATCGCTTATCCACATGCTGGCCCCCTACATACCGTCAGGAATGACGAAGCCAACGACATCGATTCCGATTCCATAGCGTGCCGACCCGCTGGCAGTGATTTTCTTGGCCGAGTCGCAATTGATCAGCATGTACGAGTAGATCTTGACACATGAGCCGTCGATATATCCGATTCCGGTTGAAGTGCCCCCTTTCACGTTGAGATAAGCGCTGGCAGAAGTACTGCCGTACCTGGCACCCTGATAGAAGACATAGGCTATCATGCTCGCAAGAGGCACGGTCAACGTGATATCGAGTGACGTGTTGACGTTTCCGTCTGCCCACGTCTGCGCGGTGATCAGGGCGCTCAACCTATAGATCTGGCGCGAGATCGTGAAGGCCGTGACCTGGCTCGAAGCATTGGAATAGATGAATCCGATGCATCTCAGGTCAGTGGTCGTCGGGTGATACCACCCGCGCTTCGCCTGGTCATAGGTCGGCATGGTGCTCGAATACTCGATATCGTCCGCAACCAGTGACAAGCCATTGTCCGGTGGATCGACATAAATGGCATACCAAGTGGATGCGCTCAAGGATGTGAGCTGCTTTGTGAGCTGGCTTTGGGCACAGTAGACGTTTTCGGCCGATCCGTTGTCGATATGCAGTGCCCCGGAATCGATATAGACCTCATCCGCGTCCTTGTAGGACAGGGTAAGCCCGCTCTTGAAACCTCGATTCATCCAGATCAGCTGGAGAGGGACATTGCCGCCCGTCTCCTTGCTAAGAACTCTGGAGAAATCCACGGACGCCAGGTTGGCCGTGATCGCCTGGGATTCGGTCGAGTCGAGGTACACCGTGGTATTGGGAGCCGAATAGGAGGAATAACTGACATAGCCATACTTGATGCCGTCCGCGCCGCAATCCATCCGCAGGGCCACGCCAGGATTGAAATCTGTCGTTCTATCTGTCGCTACCGTAAATTGGGTGCCGCTGACATAGGTTGCCGTGATTGACATGAGATCCCCTCAGCTTTCCAGGATTGTCGAAACCGGTGCGGATCCGACCGACCCAAGCTTCCAGCCGCGCGTTGCCGACCCTCCCCACTCCTTGCCCCAGGAGCGCCGCATCCGGACCACTTTCCCGTGCCCAACTCGCCACATTTCGACGATGTCCTGTTGAGGCAGCTTCCCGCAAAGCCAGAAGGCTTCTATGCGCGCTCCATGTTTGGCGGACATGGAGTCCGAGGCCTCCACGAAAAAGTTGTAAGCCTCCATCCCTGAAAGCACGATGCGGTGCCCGGTTGGAAGGAAGAATTCGAGGCACTCGATCTGCCGGTTGAAGATCTCGTCGCCCCATCCGGGATTGCTGTGGCGAATGTCCGGCGTCAGGTATTGCTTCGGAGGAAGCTTGCCGGCGAAGGTGGCCCGGATGCGCCAGGCGAGGGACGGCCGGTGAGACGGCGAATGGGTGAATCGGTGAGTCGGAGAAAGCTGGACCTCGGACATTTTGTGTCCTACCTCCTGTCAGGAGTAGAGATACCGGCACGTCAGCACGATCGATGTGTTGCTCTGGGGCGTGAACGTGCTGGCAATATTTTGCTTCATGTTCCAGTAGAGATTTTTCGCGCCGGCAAGGGCTCCCGTATCCAGCGCGATCCGGCTGTCAGTCCCGGAGAGGGCAGTCCCTGACCACGTCGCGGATCCAGGAGCCGCATTGGTCGTGGCGATCGCCTTGAGCGTGCTGTTGGCCGGTGTTCCGTCTCCCAGGAAGTCGTTGTCCGCGGCTGCGTGCGTGCTGTCGTTCCATGCCTCTAAATAGGGGATTCCGGCGGTGACTCCGTCGAAATAGACGGCGAAGACATACCTATTATCGCCTCCTGATTGCCCCCCGGCCGTGGTTCCTGCGAGGGGCACCTGGTCGAAGACGCCGGCCGAGTTGTCATCGATGAATGTTTTCGGGACCTCGATCGAGCCCGAAGACGGGATGATTGCCGGGAATTTTGCACCCGTGCGCGCGTCGCCATCGAGCTGCTGAGAGTCGAGGAACATGATTTTGTCGTTCACGGTGTCCATGACGACCCAGTTTGAGCTTGAACCTCCTGCTCCACCTGAAGCATTTCCAGAATTCGCACCGTCGTTACTGGTATTGTTAAAAAGCCAAGTGAGGTTGGGGCGGGACATGGCATCATCTCCTTCCACTTATTGATAAAGCTTCATCAAATGGCCATCCGTGCGCAAGTCGCATCTGGATAACATTCACTTTCATGCCTAGTTCTTCTGCCCATGCCGAAAGGCATTGTGACTTTCCGTTGAGACAAAGGAGGTGGTTGTTCCTCCGGTTCCTTTGCTGTTCTTTCATGCTAGCCCACCGGCAGTTTTCTGGAGAATATGGACCATTGGAATCGATACGCTCCAATGACAATCCTCCTGGAGGTTCGCCCATGTCATCAAGGAAATTTTCAAAGACTTTCCAGCGCTCACAGACTGTAATTCCCCTGCCTCCATAGCAATGCCAGAATTCATCTTTCTCCCTGCGGCATCGATTCAGCATGTTTTGCCAAATCCGGTAGACTCTGCTCCCTGTCTTTCCATGGCGCCGGTTGATCCTTCCTGTAACCTCATTGTGGAAGCATCCACAGGAAGTTGAATCTCCGTTTTTCAGGGTGTTGCCGCAGACTTCTCGGATGACACCGCAATCGCATCGGCACGTCCAATAGATGATTCGAGATTTCCCATGGTATCGAGGCTGTCCTTCTGAGATGACAGTCCATCTGCCATAGCGACGTCCTGAGAGATCTTCTCTTGGCTTGCCTCTTCGAGCCATTTCCCTTCCTCTAAAGCGCCACCGTGTAATCGCATTCCCCGCAGAGGAGCCGCACTTTTAGCCCGCGCCGCCCTTCATCGCACCCTGGGCAGATGCCTTCCTTGAACATTTCGCCTCCGCAGGACGGACACTTCAGCTCCTGCACCCGCTTGACGGATGTGTCGGCCCTTTTCCGAGCGGGACGCTTCCGTGCCTCTGTGTTCTGCTGGACGGTGACGCGCGTGGGATCGTTGACGGCCGCCGCGCGATCACGAATGAAGATCTTGCTTCCGATCTGTTGCCACTCATATCCCTTGGGAATGGCGCCGACATGTTCCGACCATCCGGATTCCTTCATTCTGGCGATCGCATTATTCCTGTGCTCAGTGACCTGTCTGACGTGGTCCTGGTTGAGGCGCTTGAAGGCTTCCTTGACGTCATCCCAGTCATAGGCTGACAGGTGATTGAAAATCAGGCTGATTCGGTCTTCCGACATGGTCAGCAACTCCATTCATAGATATCGACGCATTGCAGGAAGCAATACGTCGTCTTCTGGCATCCTGCGCAGATGTAGCAATCGTAGTACTCACTGATGACCTCGGGGCCCTTCGGAGGAGACGCACAGTCAGGCAGTACGGATTCGAACGTCTGCCCCGCGCTCGAGCACACCGTGATAGCTGTGGCACCATAACAGTCCACATACTTCTTGACGCCCTCTATCCAGTTGGATCCCCATGGATTCGGGCTCGGGCAAGCGAAGGCATGATATTTACAGGTTCCCGTGATGTCCTGTCGCTCGAGAAGGACCCAGCTCCCGGCATTGGTGACCCGCGCCTGCATGGTGGCACTCGACCCGCATCCATCCGTGACTGTGACCGTGAAGGTTCCGCAGGCGGAAGCATCAAGAGTCACGAGGCCATCCTCGGAGATCGTCGCCCCCGTCCCAGCCACCTCCCACGTGTAAGGCTGGAACCCGCCGGCCGCCGTGAATTGGTAGCCTCCTGGCTTTGTAACGGCATCGGATCCCGTGAGAGTCAGCTCGGGAGCTTGAGCGCAGGCGCCGCAGGCGGTGCGGCATTCATCGAAGGCCTCCTGGCGGATCTCGCCGTACTTTTCCCAGTACTCCTGAGTGTCGGCGGTCAGGCCGTAGTCTTCCTCGACGATCTGCTCGAAGGTGCGGTAGCTGCCGCCGTCGTAGCTCTGGATGGTGCCGTACTTGGAGAACTCCTCCTCACAAAGCTCGTCACACGTGCATCCGTGGGCGGTGGCTCCGAAACGGCCGGCGAGGCAGTTTTGATCGGCTGAATCCTGGCAAGGCGTGGTGACGCATCCAGCGCCGCCCCCGTCGCACTCATTGGAGGCGTAGCAGTCGCGCTTTCCGCCTTTTTCGCAGCAGGTCTTCCCTTCACCGCAGGTGACCACGGAGCCATCGGGCTTCTTGCACTTGGTTCCCTTGGAGCTGTCGTGCTCCTTTTTGCCTCCGGAGCCGCCCTTGCTGCCGGATCCGGCTTTGCACTCCACGGAATAGTAGCAGCCCTTCTTGAGCGTGGTTCTGTGCTCGCAGCACTGTTTCCCAGGGGCGCACTCCTCGGTGCTGCCGCCGTAGGCCGAATCGCAGTCCTCGACGGGCCAGCATCCAAGCTCGCCGTCCTTGTAGCACCTGACGCTTTCATTGGCGCATTGCTCGAGCTCGTCAGAAGCATAACAGCCGTCGGTGCCGTCTTTTTTTCCATAGACTTTCCCGACGCCCCCGTCGACGTGGTCGGTGTCGCACTCGTTGGAGGGATAACAGCCGGGCTCTCGCGCCTTGGTGCAGGTGATCTTCCCGGAGTCGCAGACATCGCATTCCGAGGCCGCATAGCATCCGTAGACGCCTGATCGAGCGCACCAGACTTTTCCGGAGTCGCACGCGACGGGCTCGGAGTCGCATGGGGTCGCTTCGGTCTCGCACAGGCCGTCATTGCAGCATCCATCGGGGTCGTCCCCGCTGCCGTCTTCTTTCGAGACCGATATGGACACGCGCGCCTCGGTGGGCTCCTCCCGGGTCGTCATGATCATGGCCCGCACGACGTCCGTGCCGGCGGTGATGCCATCGTAGATATTCGATGCCGCGCCAACGGCCACGTAATCGACGATGAGTCGGTCTCCAGTCGTGACCTCGGCCGTGAGGTTGATCACCTTCTGGACATGGGAACCGTAGATCGATCCACCCGATTTGACGAGGTTCCCGTCATCGTCCTCGGTCGTGCGCCAGACGCCCGTCACGGAATCCGGGAACATGGAGATCTCGCATTGGGTGACGCCCGAGATGACGTTCTGTGCCTGGGTCTCCTCGTTGGTGATCGTGACCCGTCCGAGATAGGCCTCGGTCCAGTCGATGTGTCCGTGAACGGGAGAGGAGTCGAGCGTCATCCAGATGGACCGGCCGTCCCGGACAGGGGCCCCGCCGATCTCGACGTAAGCGATGAGCCCGGAGGATTCACCGATCTTGATCGAGGACGGGTCGGCGCGCAGCGTAAGACTCGCCGGGCAGTTGCACGGATTGTCGAGGTAGACGTCCTGCGTGGCAACGTTTCCGGCGACTTCTGCCGAGACCTTGTCGGTCCCCGGGGTATCGCCGGCCGACATCCAGTTTACCGCGATCCCGGCGGACATATAACTCACCACCAACGCCTGGTCGCAGTACGAGAGCTTGCGGGTCAGGCGGATCGTGCTTCCGTCCACCGTGTAGCCATCGAGGGCGATGTCATCGGCCTTAGCAAAATCGCGGTAGGCGAAGACGCTGATGACCAGGTTCGGTGGGAACTGGACCTCAACCTCGTAGAAATTCTTGGCGCGGACCTGCTCGTCGGTGAAAACGACCGTCTGCGTGTTGGTCGTGGGCTCGTCGAAGACCACCAGATCCTGAGAAGAGGACCAATTGACCGGGACGTCGTTGACGGCGATCCCGTCCGAGTCCGTCACCCTCGCAAGGAGCTTCCCGCGCGTTTCGGTGTCGGCCGAAAGACAGGAGGAAGGAGCCACCAGGCGCACGGAATATCCCGAGAGAGAACCAGCTGATGAGATCCGGATCCGGTTTCCGAAATCGGGCCACTCGGGATCCTCGGAGATGCTGACGGCGATGGGATCGGTGATGGTGTGATCGGCAAGGGCCGGAGCGCGATCGGTCTTCTTGATGCACACATGCCCGGCGGCATCCGTTGTGAGGAAGGCATCGTCACCATAGGCGAGCTGCAGCAGTTCCTTGATGATCTCGACCGGGTGTTTCAGCTCAGCCTGATAGGTGCGGCCGTGGACCAGGAAGTCATTCACGTCGGAGTAGGATGGATCCCAGGTCAGGCCCGAGGCCTCGAGGAGCTCCGCCGCGATCGCGAAGAAGGTCGTGTCGGTTTCCCAGGTCTGTGTGAGCTTGACGGCGAAGGGAGGCCCGAGGAGCGCCGTCTTCGAGCGCCCCCAGAGCCCCGTCTGAGTGGCATGAATCCCAACCTGGTACGTCGGTTTTTCGATGAAGAACAGGCCCTGACTCACCCAGTTGGTGTCGATACGGGTTTGCACCTCGAGGACGGGCTCGGTCGGCAGGATTGAAAAATCGATGGTGTCATAAAGATCCGGGTCGGCGATGTCGAGGGACAGCTCACGGCAGTAGGTGTCGAGCCTGGAGGAGATTTCCAGCTTTGAAACCTGGTCGGTGATGTCCGTGCCATCGAGGAGGATCTTTATGCCGTAGGCCATGCATGAAGCCTTTTATTTCAAGTCGATCAGGGTGGCCAGCTTCTCGTCTATCCGATCGAGGGTGGCCGAGATTTGTTGCACCAGATCGAGCATGGACGGTGCTCCGGGCGGAAGCAGATCAAACTGCACGTCAACCGTTGTGCGCTTGCTAACGTTGGTGATCGTGTAGGGTGCCTCGATGGGGTTACCATCCACCTTGACGGTCAAGATCCGATTCCCTGTCGACGGAGTCACCATCAAAGTCACGCTTCTCCCCTGCTGCACGAAGAAGCTTCCGTTTGGAGAGACAAGCCCTCCCGTATTGCTGGTGACGACCACCGGGTGGCAGAGGATCTCATTCGAGAAGGCGCTTTCCCTCTTCGCGGCATCGTAAGCGGTTGCGGCCACATACCGGGAGGCAACAGGGTCCATCTCCATGGTTCCAGTCGTCCCGGTCCCAGGAACATCCTGCGAGCTGGTATATGTGCCGCTGACGGTCCCCTGGTGGAGCTTATATCCTGCGACAGCCCCGGTGCTCGCGTTCCACTGGAACTTGACCGGGATGGCCCAGGCGGACGTCGCCAGGAAGACCGAGCAGACAACGAGCAATATGAAACGTTTCATGGCTTCACCTCAGATATCTTTGGAGTCGATGTTGAGCAGCATCTCGATGCTGTACACATTCTCGTTGGCCGCAGCCTTGTACCAGAGGTTTTGATAGACCTTGAGCCCGTCCGGCTTGGCGAATTTGACCTTCCAGCAGTTGATGGAGTCCGTGAAGTAGTACTGGGTTGCGATCGCCTCATAGAGTGCCTTGAGGCTGGCAATGAGCGTGCTCGATAGCGCGACGTCGGTTAGAGAGAGGGCAATCCTGCCATCTTGCGCGAATTGGCCGAAGTCCTGATCAACGGCACCCCCGAGGGTCTGGATCCGAGTGCCTCGTCCGTAGCCGCCCGCGTTGGGATCATACTGGCCGGAGAGGGGCTCCTCGGCGAAATCGATGAAGCTCACGGGGATCTGCGCCAGGCTGAAGTTGTCGAAGGTTCCGGCGGAGTTGATCTCGTTTGCCGCCAGGCGGATGCCGCCCGAGGTGGTCGCTGTCCACTGGATCTCCTGCGCCCCGGTCGCGATCACCGTGCCGTAGGTCTTGGTCCCGTCGAAAGACTTGACCGTCCATGTGCCGGTGAGGCCGGATACGTCGAAGGTCAGGCGGTATTTCTTGGTGGCCGTGGTGGGAGCGCTTGCGACCGGGCAGGTGCAGTATTGACCGATGGCCGATGCGACAAGGGATAGGTCGCCGGTCTCGTCATAGGCATTCAGGTCCACGTTCTCCCAGGCCGACGCTCCGGAGAAGCTGCGGTCCACGGCGTTGGGCATCAGCTCGGTTTCGGCCCACGGGTTGATCGAGGCTCCGAAGTCGGTCGTGAAGATCGCGAATTGGATGGTCATCATCGCCCCCCGGTCAGCCGCATCTTTTCCAGCTCACGCTTGAACTGCTTCACCATGGCAGCCCCGTTGGGGCCTTTGACCTGCACCGGCAGCTCTACCTCACCGGCGCGCAGGCGGAGAGTGCCGAAGTCGGAGGCGGAGCCGACCGGGCCGCCGGTGGCATATCCAATTCTAGGCAACGCCGGCATGGCGTCACCGAAGATCCGTGGAAGATCGAACCTCATGGAGTTCAGCATCTGGAAGAATCCAGCGCCATATTTGGAAACGGCTTCCTTTCGGACGACGAACTCTCCAGCCTCGAGAAGTGCCTTGATTTGATCGCCGCCACCCCAGCCGGGGAGCTTTCCGCCCTCGGACATAAGCCCCCCCCAGCGACTTTCCTGAACAGACTGAACGTGAATCACATGAGTGGAATGGGTGACCGTGTTGTTGAGCTCCTGAAGCTTTGCGTCGATGGCTCCGGAATCAACCTTGATTTCAGCCGTTGGAGCGATCACCGTCCGGTTCAGCTCCTCAATCTTGGTCGAGACCTTCTCCAGCTCCGCCTGGTAGGACTGCGCAGCGGTCTTGCTCGCCTCCTCATTCTTCTTGGCCTGTTCTTCTTGTCTTTTGAGGGCCTCCTCGAGGACTGCCTGACTCTTGGTCATTCCCTCCGTGGCGGCCTTGACCGTTTGGTCGAGAGTCTTGAAGGTGGTGTCGCCGACCTTCACTTCACCGATCAGGCTTTCGAATTTCTGACCGGCTTTCTCGGCGAGCTGCTCGGC
>CALBZH010000730.1 GCA_937889795.1 uncultured Syntrophobacteraceae bacterium
CTTGAAGAACATGCAGTAGTCACAAAAATTAGAGATCTTGTTCACTTCCTCGGGGGGGCCCGCAAACTGCAGCCCCAGGCCAGTGGTCCGCTTCAAAGCCAAAAAATGCATTGTGCGGACTTTGGCCGTCAATCCCGTAATGTTCTGTTTATCCGGCAGGGTGAACTCGAGCCGCCCCATGGCGTTCTCGGTCACATGGATGAGCTGCGGCACAACAATGAAACAGCCTCCCTCACTGATATCGAGCATCGTGACACGGAACACCTCCTTGCTCTTTTCCATGGTGAACCGTGCTTCGATATTGACCTGGATGCGATGGTGCTTGCGAATGGCCTCGGCAACAAATCGCTCGGGATAATCGATGATGGTGATGCCTTCTCCCAGTGACTTCCGGACGCGGCTTTGAAATCGATACAAATCGCCTTCGTGAAAAAGCTGGCAGACGATTTCTCCCTCAATGGGCACGGACAATCGCTCGTTGATGTAACAGATGGGATCGTCGATCATGATGAGATCACCGTGACGGGCCCCGAGCACATTCACGGTCGTCTTGAGGTTCTTCTCCGAAACCGAACGAACGGTAAGCTGCCTTTCGATATAAAGCGGTAGTTTCTTCATCTCATTCGTCCTCGACAATCGCCCAAGTCCTTTCGTGCCTTTGAGAACATCTAACGGCGGGAATCTCGCGTAACCCAATCGTCAAAATGGATGAAACTGTAAAATACTTAACACGGGAATTGGATGTAAAGACAAATCCCGGAATCCCATCGTACTCGACCGCATTCTGCTCGGCCCAACCGCACGGCAAAAACACTCTGAGTATGCTCGAAAGCCCATTCTCGATCAGGAAGCAAGCCGTTTGCCGAGGCTCCCCAATCTCGCGAGCAGCGGCTCTGCCAGGTGCGGAGCAAAAAGGCGCACCAACAAGAGGAATACCGTGCCAAACCCGAGCCCGCTGATCCCAATTGCCCATGCAGCTTGCAAAGCGGGATAGGCCATCAGCGGTGGGAGGGTCAACCGGGAAAGCGGGTATCCAATTCCCGTGGCCAGCACGGACAAACCCGCAACCAACGGCACTCTGGCTCCAAGTCCATCAAGAGCCTCCTTTCCAAACCGACGTCGCCAAATCACTGCGAGTGCCACGGTGTAGATCGTGATCGAAAGAGCGCTCGCAGCAGCCACTCCGTCCACGCGCCATTTCAGGGCCAAGCCATAATACAAGCCCACCGACAGCACGGTCACGCCGGTCCCGAGCAGCACCGGCGTCAACGTGTCTTCATGCGCGTAGAAGGCCCGGCCCAAGACCTGAAAGACTCCCCAGCAAACCACAACCGGGAGCAGAATCCGGAGTACTTGGGAAGTCGCTTGCGTGTCGGCAGCCGAAAACCGGCCCTGCTGAAAGACAAGACTGATGGTAGGCTCGGCAACAACCATCATCCACACCGACAGTGGCACGAGGAGGAGCACCACGTTGCAGAGGGCCTGATTCAGGGTCCGGGCAAACTGTGTCTTGTCTTTCCGCGCAACAAGCTCGGCCAGAAACGGATACGACGCCACCCCGGCGGCCTGGGCCACGACGCCAACGGGCACCATCATGATCCTGCGGCCGTAATTCAGCCAGCTCACGGCGCCTTCGCCGACCATGGAGCCGAACACCCGCAAAAACTGCTCGTCCAGCACCACAATGGATTGCCCCAGCATGAGCGGCAAGGCCAAGACGACGAAACGCTTCAATCCAGCGTGATTGAAGCATGACACCAACCGAAGACCGCCTCCAAACCGGACCGCACAGAGCGGTAGGACGACGTGACCGAAAACAGACCCGACCAGCACGCCCCAGCAGAATCCCTCCATACCTCGCGAGCGCAACAGAATTCCGCCCAGGATGATGAACAAATTGTAGACAATGGGGGCCAGGGCCGGCACGAGAAACTGCTTGCGCACGTAGAGAATGGCCATGAAGCAGGAGCCAACCAGAAAAAACACCTGTGCAGGCAAGATGATCCGCAAGAACCCCGCCAAACGCTGCAGATCGTCCCCGCTCAAACCGGGAGCCGCCAAGAATGCCAGACGAGAAGCGAATCCCATACCGAGCGCCGTCAGCAAAGAGATGGCGGCGGCGACCCAAAACACCACAGAAGAGAAAAACTGCCACGCATCCTCGGGATCCTTCTCGAACCTGCTCGCCAGAAGGGGGATGAGCGTGATCGAAAAATACGCACCCGCCAGAAGGTAGTTGATAAAATCCGGGATAACGAACGCCGCGAAATAGAGGTCCGATTCTCGCGTGGCACCGAAAAGATACGAGATCACTTGATCGCGGAATAAGCCCATGAAACGGGAAAGCAGCGTGCTCAGCCCCATGAGCAGTGCCGCCCAGCCCATTGCCTGTGAATGCCTCCAAAAAGTCCCCACACCCATGAGCGCGAAGCACCCCCACCCAGCCTCTCAGGACTCCGTGTCCCTTGGGCCTCTTCCAGCAAGAATATGAAATGCTCATCCATTGGATGAAAGGAGCCATGCTAATCCAATTCCCTCCGGCAGTCCACCTGTTGCGATGGGATCGCGTATAATTCGCTTGACAGAGATGAATGCGCGCCTTTATCTAAAGGCGAAGCTCGGTTTGAGATGGTGAATAATCTTTTGATTTCATTACAAGAAGGCGGTCATTCTGCAGACGATTGAGCTCCGGGAGCCGCGGGGTGAGCCTGCGGTTTTTTTGTTTCTTCAAACAGACCGGCTGATGGAATCACTTCTTCGCGCAGGGCAAAAGCAGTGAAAGAAGCTTGGGTTTACTTGGACAGTTTCTCCAAGGACATGGTGACCACGGCGCTCGAAGGGGGAGCCGACGCGCTCGTGCTCCCGGCCGGCTGCCAGGAAAGAGTCAAGTCCCTCGGTCGCATCGCCACCGTCGCCACGGATGGTGACCTGGTCCCTGGTCGCGACGTCATGTTCGAGACCTTGAGCTCTCCCGCCGACGAAGCCCGCATTGCCCGCCTCCTGGCTCTGGGTCCCGTCGTGCTTGAGCTGCCGGACCCCGAATCTGACAGCGTTTCCAGCCCAACAGAGGAAGCAGGGAGAGGCTGGGAGGTCATTCCTCTCGAGAATCTGGTCGCCGGGGGAGGACGGCTCCTCGTCCCGGCCCGAACGGTTGAGGAGGTTTCCCTGGCTCTGACCGTCCTCGAGCGAGGGGTGGCCGGCGTGGTGATCCATCCCGAATCCCCCGACCACCTGCGAGCTCTTTTGAATCGTGTCAAGAGAACATCGGAGAAGGTCATCTTGCAGACCGCCGTCATCGAGCGCATCGAAGCCGCGGGACTCGGCGACCGCGTCTGTGTAGACACCTGCACGCTGATGAGCGAAGGGGAAGGGCTCCTGGTGGGAAACTCAAGCGGATTCCTTTTCCATGTGCAGTCCGAGGCGAAGCCAAACCCTTATGTTGCACCCCGCCCTTTTCGCGTGAATGCTGGCCCGGTCCACGCCTACGCTCGGATGCCGCAAGGGAAGACCCGGTACCTGTGCGAGCTGGAGGCAGGCGACACCGTCTTGATCGTGGACGCCAAAGGGGAAACCCAAGAAGGCACCGTCGGCCGGGTCAAGATCGAGCGGCGCCCCCTGCTTCTCGTCGAAGCGGCCTTCTCCGGCAAGAAGGGCTCCATCCTGCTCCAAAACGCGGAGACCATCCGTCTTTCCGGCAGCGAAGGCGAAGCGCGCTCCGTGGTCGACCTCAAGGTCGGAGACCACGTACTTGTTGCGGTGGAAGACGAGGGGCGTCATTTCGGACGCAAAGTCGACGAAACAATCAAGGAGCAATAGTGTCGCGGCCCGCAAAGCCTGGTATTGGAAACGGGAGATCAGAATGACCCCAAGTGAGGCCCTGAAAGACCTTCGGGACCAAATCGATCGTTTGGATGTGGAACTGCTCAGACTTCTCAACGCGCGGATGGAAGTCGCCAAGAAAGTGGGGGAGCTGAAGGCCGACAAGGGGCTGACCCTCTTTGATCCCAGTCGCGAGGAGAGCATCTTCGAACGGCTGAGCGCGCTCAACCCTGGCCCCATTACCGAAACCTCGCTGCGCGCCGTTTACCGTGAAATATTCGCCGCATCCAGGCTTCTACAGTACGTCCTCCAGGTGGCCTATCTCGGACCGGAATGGACCACCTGTTACCTTGCCGCCCATTCCTTCTTTGGCCACTCGGCCCGCTATCTTCCCGCGCCCACGCTGGAAGATGTGTTCGACATGCTGAGCAAAGGCGGCGCCCACGTAGCCGTCTTCCCAATCGAGAACTCCTTCCAGGGGGGCATCGGGATCACCATCGACCTGCTCTGCATTCACGAGGTCCGCATCGTCCGAGAGTGTTACATGGAGATTGCGCACCACTTGTGTGGAAAATCGAGCTCCCTCGACGATGTGAAACGAATCTATGCCCAGCCTCAGGCCATGGAGCAGTGCCGTCAGTGGTTCCTGGAAAACCTCCGAAACCGTGACGTCTACCAATGCACGTCCAATGCCCAAGCGGCACAGCTCGCCAGCCAGGATCCTTCGGGAGCCGCCATCTCGAACCTTTATGCAGCGCGCCACTACGGACTGAGCATTCTGGCGGACCACATCGAGGCGCAGGCAGGAAACACGACGCGCTTCGTGGTCCTGGGCAAAGACCACAGCACCCCCACGGGAAACGACAAGACATCGCTGCTCTTTGCCGTTTCCGACGAACCGGGCGCGTTACATGGGGCACTCGAGGCCTTTGCCCGCTCCCGGGTGAACATGACGCGCATCGAGTCCAGACCAAATCGTCAGTTTCCCTGGCAATTCCTCTTCTTTGCAGACGTCGAGGGACACCTGGAAGACAACGCCATGCAGAACGCCCTGAGCCAGCTGAAATCGCGGGTCACATTCCTCAAGGTCCTCGGATCTTACCCCAGGAGCGACCCGAAGGCTCCTATCCGGCTTGAAAAGGAGAGAACCCGTTAACATGACCTTCGCTCAAACGGACGCTCAACGATCTTCTCTCTTGTGCGGGTGCCTCGTCGACCTGGAGCCCACTCGGGCCTCAGAGCACTTTCGACGCCCTGATGTCGATATGCTCGAGTGGCGTCTGGACCTTTCCTGCCGTAAAGCGGGCATCGATGCCGTCGAAAGTGGACTGTCGCAACTGGCCGATTCGAACCGCCTCCCCGTACTCGTGACAAATCGACCCGTCCGCGAGGGCGGGTCTTTCGACGGGCAGGAATCCGCTCGCGTGGACATCCTGTTGAGAGCCGTCGACGCAGGGGCCGAGTGGGTGGACCTCGAACAGGATGTGCCACAGGAAGTGATCGATGGCTGTCAGTCGAAGGGGGCAGAGGTTCTCTTGTCCCATCACGACTTTCTTGCCACCCCCGGTCCTCTCGCATTGCGGGACTTGGCGAGGCGGCTGGCTTCCAGACGGCCGGATGCGATCAAGATCGTGACTCTGGCCAAGCACCCGGAAGACAATCTCAGGGTCCTGGAGCTGATCGCCTTCGCCCGCGAGGAATGCGGCACCCCGGCCATTGCCTTTTGCATGGGTCCTTTGGGGAGATGGAGTCGTGCCGTGTGCGTGCTTCTCGGAAGTCCCTGGACGTATGTTCAGCTTGCGGGACTGGGAGCCGCGGCTCCTGGCCAGCTCACCGCCGAGGAGATGCATCAGCTCTTGACGGTTCTCCGGGGCGATCCGCCATCGTGATGGATTGGACAATGCCATGGTCGTGAACAGCCGATATGCTCGCGCGTTTCCATGGGTCCTCGCTTGCTTGGTGCTTATGGCCCGTCCGGTCCATGCCGTACAAGTGCACGCTGCCCCCGAAGGGTTGTATGCCCACCAGCTATCCCATGTCTTTTTCGCCTTTTCCATGGCGCTTCTCGTTTACTGGCTTCGCCAAAGGCAGCTCGTCAAGCAGCCGGGCTGGCGCCTGATCCAATATGCTGCGATCCTTTTCGTCCTCTGGAACCTCGACTCCATGCTCGCCCATTACCTGGATGGACGATCCAACCTGTACGCCAAAATCGACGAAGCCTCGCTCCACGGGAGGATCACGCTCTTGAAGGGCCCAGAAGCGCTTGTCCTCCTTTACTACCTCAGCAGGATGGATCACCTCTTGAGCGTCCCCGCCATGGCACTCCTGTTTCTGGGACTGAGGCTGCTCCTGCGGGACCAGCCGATTTCACCGCGGCAGGGCAGCGATCCATGACTCTCCCCCTTTACCCCATTTGGATGGTGGACCTCATCGGGTCGGCGGCGTCGATTGTGCTTGCCTATCTCTCCCTTCAACTGGCCAGGCGCCTCCGGGATCGGGACCTCAACAACGTCGTGTGGACGTACCTCGTGTGGGTCTGTGCGGTCCTCCTCGTTTTCGCTGTTTCCCGCTCCGTGGGCCACTTCGGAAAACGGTTCCTGATCTTGTCGGGACGCTCCGACCTCTGGGAGGCCATCAAGCCCTTCAGCGGTTCCATGAACACCATCGCCTTCATGCTCGTGGCCTCGATTACCCTGTTTTTCGAGCGCAGCTGGCGCATCTACCAAAAGATCCTCAGCGATCGCCAAGTGATCCAGGACGGGCATCGACGTCTGGTTGAGCTGAACCGCAACCTCGAAAGCCTGGTGGCGAAGCGAACCCAGGAGCTGAGCGTTTCGGAGAGCAAATTCCGGAGAGTCTTCGAGCTCTCCCCCGACATGATCCTGCTGACCGATGTCGACGGTAGAATCCTCGACATGAACCCTGCGGGGCTTTCCATGCTAGGCTACACAGACCGCCGGCAGGAGCTCCAGAATGTGGGCCTTCGAGACCTGTTCGTTCGGGAGGATGACTGGGAGGGCGTCCTGGCCAACCTCGAGAAGGAAGTCGCGCTGGCGGGGATGGAGGTCGAGCTCAAACGAGTCAACGGCACCATCTTTAGCGGTCTCCTGAGTGCGGCGGTCGAGCGGGCCACCGACGGCTCCATCGCCACCATCCATTTTCTCCTCAAGGACATCTCCTTAAGAAAGTCCATGGAACGGCAGCTCCTCCAGGCGGACAAGCTGGCTTCCATCGGTCAGCTGGCCTCGGGCATCGCACACGAAATCAACAATCCCCTGAGCATGATCCTGGGATATACTCAATTGCTGCTCCGCTCGGAGGAGCCGGATACCCAACGATGGGCCGACCTGCGCATTGTCGAAAAGCATGCGAAAAACTGCAAGGCCATCGTCGGAGACCTGCTGAGCTTTTCGCGCTCGACGCGCACCAACAGGGAGTCCGCTCGAATCCACGACGTGCTGGAAGAAGTGTTCAGCGTGGTCCGCAACCATTTTGAGGCGGATGGCGTGAAGATCGAAGCCCGGTTCGACCCCGATATGCCTCTGTTGACCCTTGACGTGGGCAAGATGAAGCAGGTCGCCATGAACTTGCTGATGAACGCGAAACAAGCCATCGGCAAGCAAGGGACCATCAAGGTCGACACCCGTTATGCACCCGACCTGCGCATGGCGACGGTCCGAGTCACCGATGATGGCTGCGGGATTGATCCCGATATCCTGTCCCGCATCTTCGACCCGTTTTTCACCACGAAGGGAACGGGAGAGGGAACGGGGCTCGGGCTTTCCGTCAGCTATGGCATCATCAAGGGGCATGGGGGAGAGATTCTTGTTGAAAGCGAGCCCGGCGTCGGCACGACCTTCAGCGTGCTGCTGCCGGTCGACACGGAGACAGCGTCGAAGTCATGAAAGAGATCCTTCTGATTGTGGACGACGAGCAGGATATGCTCCAACTCCTGAAGCGGAGCCTGGAGCATATCCTGCTCGTCGTCCACAATCAGAAGGATCTCTAGATCGGAAGAGCACACGTCTGAACTCCAGTCACGAGTGGATA
>CALBZH010000731.1 GCA_937889795.1 uncultured Syntrophobacteraceae bacterium
AGCTGAATTCAGGTCCATGCTGGGGTTCGTGGATGATGTGGAATTCCAGGTTGACGAAGGAAGGCAGATCGTGAATATGCGCTCCGCCTCACGGGTTGGCTATTGGGATATTGGCGTGAATCGACGGCGGCTCGAAGCCATAAGGGCCGCTTTCAATGAAAGGTGCAGATAACCAGCGACGCGTTGGGTGGGCAAGAGTGAACGTCGAAACCGGACACGTGTTTGTGTGCCTGCGTACTTCGCATGTCCATTTTCTATTGCACAGAGGCTGCGCGCGCAATGGCAGAGGCGATTTCCCGGCTCAGAGCCTCCAAGGCGCGGCTCTGGGCGGCCGCGAGACTGTCGTAGCCCTGGCCCTGGATGGGCTCCGAAATCGTGGTGCGCCGCCTGGAGACGGTTTTGTCGCTCCTGCCGCCATCCAGGAGGGACCACTGGGCCACCAGCTCCACCTTCCCGTCCGCCATGCCGTGGAACCGGATCACGTTGAGGCTCAACTGATAATCCACCTCGACCGTCCCTTTCCAGGGGTAGGGGATCGATTCCTCCACGCAAACCAGCTTGGAGAGGTTTTCGTCCAGGATCCTCGGAAATGTCTTTTCGAGTGGCTCCGCCCAGTGGTCGAGCTCGGCCAGTTGCAGCTGGTTGGCGCCCGCCTGGGTCACCATCTGAGGCCGGTCAAGGTATTCCGGCAGATGGATGGGGCCGATGCCGAGCGTGATGCACTTCCGGGTCGCCCCGTACGCCTCGGGGGCGATGAGGTCTCCGGAAATCGGGCTCAGCAGATAAAAGCTCGCGGGCCTGGTGGTCCCACAGCCCGCCATCGCGCTTGCCAGCAGCACCCCGAGGAGGATTCCCGCTCCGCCTTTCAAGCCTTTCATGTGTCTCCTCATCTTCCCTTCGGACCTCCTTTGCCTTGAATGAGCGATTCGGGGTGCCGTTCCAGGAGCTCGGCCAACATGCGGATGGAGCGCGCCGCCTGGTTCAGCTCGTCCAGGGTCTTGATCACCGACTGCATGACGGGTGAGGCCGGGGACGTGAGCTTCTCGGCGTTGGCAAGGGCCTTTTCCGCCTCTCCGATGGCAATTTTTGCGGTCTGAAGGGTGGCATCGATGTGCTTCGTGAGCGGCCCTATCTCGCCATCCAGATCCCTGGCGAGCCTGCCGTAGTCATCCACGGTGGACTTGACCTTCGCGGAAAGGGCGCCGATCTCACCCTTCGCGTCTTTGGCCAGTAGATTGTAGCTTTGAAGCGTCTCCTCACCGGCCTGTGCGAGGCGGTTGACTGCCTGCTCCGCGTTTTCCGCCGTCTTCCTGATAGCCACCATGCTCGCCTTCAGTTCGGGTCCCCGAACCAGGTTCTCAATCCCTTCCGCCGCACTCGCGATGCTGTGGACCAGCTCTTCCAGAGGAAGCTTCTCCAGGGTTTTCTGGATCTGCTCCAGCTTGGTGGGAACGGTGGGGATTTCGGGGACGTCGCCCCCCCCGACAAGCCTGGGCACGGAGTCAGGGAAATAGTCCAGAGCGACCAAGAGCTGACCGGTCAGGAAACTTTGGGTTTGGAGTTGTCCCCGCAAACCTGCGTCGACAAACGTCTTCAATTTGGCGTAGGGATCTCGTTGGTAGCCCCCTATCTTACCGTCGATCGGCTGGAAATTCTCAGGATCGAAATCGATGTAGACGGGGATGCGGACCGCCGCAGTCTTGGGATCCCCCTGGAGGACGATCCGGCTGACGGATCCCACCTTCACACCCCGAAAGACCACGGGGGCCCCCACGTTGAGGCCGCTCACGGACCCCTCGAAGAAGAGCACGAACGGGTACCTTTTCTGCAAGAACTTGCCGGACCCGAAAACCACCAGGGCCACGATCAGCAGAGCCAGAGCCCCTACCACAAACCCGCCGATGAGCGTCTTGCTTGCAGGTTTGGCCATAGCCTCCCTTCCTGTTCTTTTTCTGACAACCATGTTCGCCACGAACCAGGTCCCTCGTCGGACGGGACACAAGCCTATGGGGCAGCCTTCTCCACACCTCTCGTGAGGAAACGGTGGACCGTAGGGTCTTTGCACTCGGCCAGGAGCACCTTTGGATCCCCGCTGGCGATCATGGTTTTGGCGTCTGCGTCCAAGAAGACCGAGTTGTTGCCGATGGCAAAGATGCTGGCCAGCTCGTGGGTCACCACCACGATGGTGGCGCCAAGGCTTTCCCGAAGCTCCAGGATCAAGTCATCGAGCAGCTTGGCGCTGATGGGGTCTAGCCCGGCCGAGGGCTCGTCGAAAAAAAGAACGTCGGGATCCAGCGCCATGGCGCGGGCCAACCCGGCCCGCTTTTTCATGCCACCGCTGATTTCCGACGGGTAGTAATCCTCGAAGCCAGCCAGCCCCACCAGGGCCAGTTTCAGCGAAACCAGCTCCTGGATCTCCTCTTCGCTCTGATCGGTGTACTCCCGGAGGGGCAGGGCCACGTTCTGTCCAAGGGTCATGGAGCTGAAGAGGGCGCCGCTCTGGTAAAGGATACCGATGCGCCGCATGATGGCGTCCCGTTGGGCGGGATCCGCCTCCCAGAAGTCCACGCCTTCATAGAGGACCCTGCCGCGGGCCGGCTCCTTGAGACCCACCATATGGCGCAGAAGCGTGCTTTTCCCGCAGCCGCTCCCCCCCATGATGATGAAGATGTCCCCCCGATTGACGGTGAAGGTCAGGTCCCTCTGGAGCACAAAGCTCCCGTAGGCCATGGTAAGATCCGCCACTGCGATCACCGGCTCCCGGTTGTTTCCAATGCCCTGAGCTCCCATGATCAAATACCCAACGCGTCACAAATGATGGTGATGATGGCCGTGGCGACAATGATGCTGACGATTCCCGTAACGACCGCGGACGTCGTGGCATTGCCGACCGCCGAAGCGCTCCTGCCGCACTGAATCCCTCTCAAGCAGCCGGCCAGAGCCACCAGGACCCCGAAGACCGCGCTGTGCACGAGACCGATCCAGACGTTGGTGAGCGTGACCGACTCCCGGGTCATGTTGAAGTACTCGAGGGTGTTGAGGTTCAGCATGCCGATTCCCACGAGGAGCCCTCCCAGGATTCCCATGAGGTCGGCGTACAGGCACAGCAGGGGCATCATGAGGGCGAGGGCCAGCATCCGGGGCAGCACCAGGAACTCCATCGGGGGAATGCCCATGGTCTGGAGCGCGTCGATCTCCTCGTTCACCTGCATGGTTCCGAGCTCGGCCGCAAAAGCCGCCCCCGTGCGGCCGGCCACGATGATCCCGGTCATGATGGCGCCCATGACCCGAACGATGGCGATGCCCACCAGACTGGCCACATAGATCTGGGCGCCGAACACCCGAAGCTGCACCGCCCCCACGAACGCCAGGATGAGTCCCACCAGGAGACTGATGAGAGACACCACCGGGAGGGTGTCCGCACCGCACTGCTGGAGCACCGTCATGAATTCCGTCCGGGGAAACCGGGCCTGACCCCGGATGAGCCGTCCCACGGCGATGCTGACCTCTCCGATGAAATCCAGCATTTCGCCGGCTGCCTGACGGAATTGCAGGACGTTGTCGCCGATCAGGTAAAGGAACCCTTCCTTCGCAGCGCTCCGGCGCGCCCCTTTCCGCTCTGGAACCGCCGAGGCCAGCGCCAAGAGCCTCCTTGCCCCGTCGGGAAGGTTCTCCGTGCTGATCGCAACGCCCTGCTCGCTACAGGTCGCCGCCACCCGATTGAGAAAGGTGAGCAGGACGCTGTCCCACTCAAGCTCCGCTCCCTCTTTCAGGATGATTCGGCGCACGGAGCCGTCCTGAAGGTGCCTGCGGATTTCCTCTGAGGACGGCAATCGGCTCCCCATCCTCCAGTTTCCGGAGAGCAGGACCAGCAGGCTGTCGCCGTCCGTGCGACTGATCTCAAGACGCGGCTCCGTAGGCATACCGTGGTTTCCTTCTAAGATGGCAGACGATTGACTAAAGCCCGTCTGCGGCTTCTAGCCTCTCCTTGTCGACCCAGGCAGTCAGCAGGGTTCGGGTCCCCGCCGACACCACCGGACTCACGAAGATTCCGTTAGCTTCATCCCAAATGGAGCGATTCCAATCTTGCGTTTCCTTGCTCGTCTCTCCCGAAAAGACAGCCATCGAACGAGAGCCGCGCCCCGCTGCCTGTTAGATGCCCGGCTGCAGTTCGATGACCAGCTCGCGTGTTTGGCCGGCCCGTTGGACAGATAGCCGCACCGCATCACCGACGCGGTGATCGTCAAGCCGGGCGAACAGGCTCGCAACACTCTTGACGGGCCTGCCACCGATTTCCTTGATCAAATCGCCAGGAAGGATGCCTTGGGGGCCCGAGCTGACACCGACCAGTCCGGCGCGTTCAGCCGCCGAGCCCGGTCGCACTCGAAGCACGAAGACGCCTTCGCTGCCGGTCATCGCCGCCAGCCGTTCGTTCAGCTGTTCGTCCACCTCGACGCCCAAGGCCGGCCGGATGTATTTGCCCGTCTTGATGATCTGGGGCACGACACGCATGACAGTGTCCACAGGAACCGCGAAGCCAATACCCGCCGATGCCCCTGAGGGGCTGTAGATGGCGGTGTTGATGCCGATCAGGCGGCCGGCGGAATCGAGCAGCGGCCCGCCGGAGTTGCCGGGGTTGATGGCCGCGTCGGTCTGGATCAGGTGCTCGATGCCGGGACCGCCGTCCTCACCGGGCAGTGAGCGGTCGAGCGCCGAGACGATCCCATTGGTCAGCGTCCAGTCCAA
>CALBZH010000732.1 GCA_937889795.1 uncultured Syntrophobacteraceae bacterium
CGTGATAGAAGATCATCACGTTCATCCAGTCAGGGTTGTTGTCGTTGTAAAAGGAGATGGCCGGACGGGTGTTGATGACTGTCTCGTAAGGGTTGTTCGGGTAGAGCTCATAGCGCCCTTTGCCCTTGAGCACCTCCACATCGTGCACCCAGTAGTCGTACAGGGTGGGGATCATGACCTTGGGGCTGAGCTCGATCAGGTCCTTGTTGGTGACCACGTACTCGAGCGTCTCGTCGTCAAAGCGAAGCCCTGCGGCCCGTGCCCGCTCCTTGCACGCCTCCATGATCCGCTTGGTGTGCTGATTGATGAGCTCCATGCTCGACTCCGTGTCACGAAACCAACTGCCTGATGCCTTCGATGAGCCGTTCCTCGCTGACCTTGTCCCCGACGACGTCCATGCGGATGAGCTTGGGGTGCTCGTCGAGGAGCCCGGATCCCCGGATGTAGCGCTCGACCGACGACGTGTACGGCGAGCCCGCGCTGCCCCCGCTCGCGACCGTGATCCCGACCCGGTTGGCGTAGGTCAGCATCTTCCGAAGCTCGGGGACAGTCTTGCTCCCCTCGGTGTCCCAGTCGTCCCCGTCGGTCCCGTGAAAGACATAGATGTTGTAATCCCGCGCCAGATCGTCCCGTTCGACGATCTCGCTCACCATGCGGTAGGCGGACTCGACGCGCGTGCCTCCCGCAACCGACGAGTGTGCGTAGGTGTGGAAGTCGTCCACTTCCTTGGCTTCCGTGTCGTGCAGGATGAACCGGGTTTCCACCTGCTTTTCGTACTGGAAGAGCAGCCAGCTGTAGATGAGCACGTGCTGCGTGACGACGACTTCCGTGGGGTTTCCCGACATGGACCCCGAATAGTCGCGCACGAAGAAGACCATGGCCTGGGATTCGAGGTCCTTTTCCCGGGACAGGATTCGGTACACTTCGTCCGCAGGGGAGACGACCAGGCTCGTGGTGTCGATGTCGTCGACGTCGCTCACCCGCCCGAGGCCGATATTGGTCTCGAGGATGCGCTTGAGCGTCGCCTTCTTGTCGAGCACCTGCCCGAAGCCCTTGTTGCGGTCCGTCAGATCGTAGGTGTATCGCGTGAGGGAGCGCTTTTTCCCTTTTTCACGCAAATTCGGCAGCTCGAATTTCTCGGTAAGAATGCGCCCGAGATCGTACGCGCTGGATTCCAGCTCGTGCTCGCCCCCTTCGCCCTGACCGGCCCCGCCGGACCCGGTTCCGGGCTGTCCGTCTATGGGCTCCTCCCCGATGACTTCGCCTTCCTGCGCATCCCCGGAGCCCCCGCCCTCGCCCTGCTCCTCTTCGTCTTCATCCCGACTGTCGTGGATCAGCTTCTCCTCGACGGTCGTCGGGACCAGGATCACCTTGTCCTTCTCACCGCGCCCGGGCTTGACCAGCTTCCCGATCCGGATCTTGCGCGGAAACCCGTCCTTTTCGCGCTGGCGGTCCCGCTCGAGGAGCTCATCGAGGGAGCTCAAGCCCTGGAGGAATGTCGCGCGAGGGGGCGTCATGGCCTGGATGGCGCCAAGGTCGCTCACGCCGTACATCTCTCTCGTCATCCGAGCCCGCAAGGATTGAGCGTCGGGTGCCGTCCGCCGGGTGCTCTCGCGCACCTCATGGACCGCCCCTTCCGCCTCCTGTCGTCTTTCCACCTCGTGCCGGTCGCTCATTTCAGCCTCTTCCCGTCAAGCCGGGCTCAGTTCTCGTCATTCTGCGTGCAGAAGTATTCAATGGTCTTCTGGGCGCAGGTGGTGCAGTAGCCGAGCTTTTTCAGCATCGTGTCGATCATCCGGTCGTAGAGCTTCTGGTTCTCCTCGTTGGTGCGGTTGGCGAGCGCCCCAATGAGGCTCCCGGCGCCGGCGATGTCGGATTTCAGCCGCACGTCGGTTACGGCCTTCACCAGCTCGAGGTTGTCCATGAAGTCGTAGCTCGGGTCCACGGACATTTTCTGCCCGTAGATCTTGCGGATGGACGTCCGGAACGACTCGCGCTGCTCACGGCTTTTCAAGCCCAGCCGCTCCTCGACGCTCTGGATGTAGCGCTCGTCGATCTTGAGCGCCTTGAGCTCCCCCGTCTGCGGGTTGCGGTATTTCCACATCTTGTCCGGCCCCAGATTGTCCGCGTCGATCCCGATGATCATGTTGACGTAGTTCATGACGTCTTTTCGGATGGCGTGGGGCTCGTCCATGTAGGCGTTGAACATCTCCGTGGTGATGCGCTCGCGGTAAAGGCCGCGCCCGATCTTCAGATCATCGAGGTATTTCACGCGGTCGGACGCATCCGCGACGTAGTCCAGGATGATCCGATCCAGGCATTTAAAGACATCAAAGGCGAACATGCACTGGCCTTCGTTGGTCTCCGACGTTTCCATGAGGAGCTGGAGCGCCCGCCCCAAGTTGCGCTGCCCGAGCCCCTTCTGGCCAAACCGCTTGGTGATGTCCGGCTCGTGGTTGAGGGCGTCGATCACTTCCGAGAGCGTCTTGATGCTCTTTTCGCCGGCGACTTCCCCGGCCGCGAGCTTCATGGTTTCGATGGGCGTGAGCTTCTCCGACCTCGGGAGGCGCGAGAGCACACATGCGACGGAGATTCCGTAGTTGAGGTTGGGATCCTGGTGGAGCGTTTCCTTGGTGAGGGTCGTCTTCGCTTCGGATCCGATGGCATAGGCGGTCAGGTGCTCCTGCAGCCGGTAGTCCGTGTTGTGCGCCACGTAGCAGATGCGGCAGCGGTCGACGATGGGGGCCTCCTCCTTTTCCGCGAGGAAGCGGTTGAACTCGGAATTGTTGCTCGTCGCGATGATGAGCGTGTCGATGGGCCAGCGGAACCCGTCGATCTCGATGTTCCGGTTCTGGATCACGCCAAGGTAGACCTGCACGAGGTCTTTCTTGTTCTTAAAGACCTCGTCGCTGAAGTGGATCCCGCCTCCTGCGACTCGGGCGAGGGCACCCCGCCTCAGGTCAAAGCGGTACGGGTTGTTCGCGTCGGTGATGTGGAGCAGCCGCTGGATGGATTCCTCCCCCAGCAGATCGACGGCGGACGAGGTGATCTTGTCCTTGGCCGAGTATTTGCCCGTCACGGTCCCCATGCTTTCGCTCAACGGGACGGGCACGACTTCGATGTGTTTTAAGATCTCATCCACGTTCCCGTCCGCAAACGCCCGAATCTCGCTGAAGATGTAATCGCTGCAGGCGCCGAGCGGCCGGTAGCTCGCGAACAACCGGTCGAGCTCGGCGTCGTCGTAGCTGTACCGATCGGCGAAGAAGGCGCGAGAGCGGTCCTGCGTCTCGAACAGGTTCAGGGCGAGGATCATCGGGTCTTCGAAGGTCTGGGACTGGATCGTGCGGATCTTTCCGTAGCTCCCGATTTGGTCGAGGCCCTGGAAATTGAAGGTGTAGCGGCGGTTTCCCTCCCGGGCGACAAAATTGCGGTAGAGGCTGCACAGGAAGTCCACGAAGAAGGTCTTGCCGTTGCCGGGCTCGCCCACGAGCACAAACGCCATCTCCCGGGAGGATCCCCCCTGAGCGGCGTCCTTCACGAACGACACGAAGCTGTTGATCTCGTCGTACATGCCGACAACGTGTTTGGCCCCGGTCCGGAACAGCTTGAAATCGTAGCTCGTCTTCCCGTTGACGACGACCTTTTCAATGCCGCCGTTGTCGCCGAGGATCATCCTGGCCACGGCCTGGTACGCGTTTTCAAAGCGCCGTCTGCCTGCTTTGACCTCCCGGATGTGATGGTCAAGGGTGGTTATCGAGCGATTCTCCATGACGGTGACTCCCTGTTGAGTAGGAGGCGGGAGCGGCGCTGACGCTTAACCGGCTCGGCCAGCGGAGGGAAAGCGCGGGACAAAAAAGCCATGGTCCGACGGCCATGGCTCGAGAGGGGGAAGCTCAATGCTGTCGGCCGGGCCGGCTCAAGGGCTATTGTCACACATCTTCATGTAGCTGAGTCGTGAGCGAGCGTGAATGCCTGCCAATCCTTCCTCCAAGACGTCGTTCCTCGGATCTTCGTTGTTTCCGTTCCGTTCAACCGCGGATTGAAACCGTGTTCCCGCTACCTGAATGGGTTAAGAGGCAATTCGCATGCCAAAGTCACACAGACGCATCGAAAAAGAGCGGGGGTCGGTACGAGCGCTAATCACTGGAAATAACAAGATTATAATGGCAGATGTGAAAGCAGACAAGGGAAGAGCCCTTGTCCAGCCCGTGTTGCGCTGGATCGTCATCGGGTTGACGTCCGGATGGAGAGGGCCGGTGGGGCGAGGTGGGGTTCTCCAGAAACGAGGATGGACATTGTGATTGAGAAGCTCAATGCTCTGACAGGGTGAGGAGACCGTTCACTCAGAAGCCTGCCAGAGCATTGACATCCCGCCGCCCGGATGCGCGGACAATCAGGGGGATCTCAGGATCAAGAAGCCTTGATCTCGATTCGCCGCGGCTTCACGGCTTCCACCTTGGGCAATGTCACCGTCAGCACACCGTCTTTCATGGTCGCCTCGATCTTCGCCCGGTCGATGGCACTCGACAGATTGAACTGCCGGTAATAGTCGCCCACCGCGTATTCGCTCCAGATCGAGGTTCTATCGGTCGCGTGGTTGGGAACCGTACCCCGGATGGTCAGCAGGTCCTTGTCCAGGTCGATGGTCACGTCATCGAGCCCAACGCCTGGCATGTCCGCGACCAGCGTCAGACTGGCCTCCGCCTCATAGATGTCGACGGCGGGCGCGAAGACCGGCTTGTTGCGGGTATGCTCCCCGCTGCGCTCCACTTCCTTCTTTTCCTGTACCTGAAGACTGTTGTCAGCCATGGTGTCATCTCCCTTGGGCTCACCCTCTCATGGGTGTGGGTTGAATCATCACGTCAGCTTATCCCGTGGACCCAAACGCAGCCTCGTCAGCTCGTCTTGACCGTGATCGATCGGGGCTTTGCTTGCTCCGCCTTGGGAAGCGTCAGCCGAAGGACGCCATCCCTGTACTCCGCCTCAACCTGGTCAGCCTGCACCTCGTAAGGCAGCGAGATGGACTTGCTGAACCGGCCGTTGACACGCTCCCTTCGGTGATAGCTGACGTTCTCTGGAGTGTCCGCCTTGCGCTCGCCCCGCAGGACCAGGGTGCTGCCTTCCACCGAGATCTCCAGGTCCTCCGCGCGCACTCCGGGAACCTCCGCTTCGAGGAACAGCGTATCCCCGGTTTCACTGAGGTTGAGTGCGGGGAAAACGCCCGATCCGGCTCCGAAGCCCCCCGAGGGCCACCGGCTCGAAACGTTCGAGAAGAGTCGGTCCATTTCGCGTTTGGCACGAGCAAGCTCCGCCAAGGGATTGCCAAAATCGGCGAACGTGGGATAACGGAACAGTGCCATGGGTTATACCTCCTCTAACCTAGTGATTTGTTTATTCTAAGTGTTTCCAACCTTCAGGCTGAAGTTAGGTTCCGGTGTGCCGTATGTCAATACACGAAATGAAGTGTTTTCGTGTAAAACAATCAAAACCACCAGCATCCGGGAGAACGGGAAGAGATTCCTTCTCCAGGGCAGCACCAAAAGGTGAGTGCAACCGGAGTGAGCGTCACCTCGGGGGCGCCTCCTGGCGTCATCGTAAGGACTCGGCTCTCTATTCCGCGAACGGCTGAGAAATGGACTGCCTGTCATCGCGACCGACGGGAGACATCTCCAGTGCTCCTTCAAAGAAGTATTGCCGGGCAGGAGAACACCCCCTCAACCCCTCTCGAGGGGGGAATCAAAAGGGGGCGTGGGGTTGCGGGCCAATGAGCGGCGTGGTCACTGGGCAAGCGCTGGGCTCCCTCCCCGCAAGGGGGGGGCCTGTGCACCGGCATGGGAATGCGTTGTGCGGATGGAGGATTCCTGAAGCGGCTCCAAAGAGAGGCTCAGTTGCCGAACCCCACCAAGGCAAGCAGGAAGGAGGCACCCCATCCGACCAGCGCAGCCATTGGGATCGTGAGCACCCAGGCGACGACCATGTTCCCGGCCACTCCCCAGCGGACCGCGGACAACCGCTTGGAGATCGGAAGAGCGTCGTGTAGGGAAAGAGTGTAGATCTCGGTG